>JARYLX010000284.1 GCA_029907415.1 Melioribacter sp. | reverse complement strand
AGGTTTTTGATGATTTTGTTAAAATTGCTACTGCTCTTGGAATTGCTAATGCTACTAAATTAGAAACATGCAATGTTGCTAAACATGAATATGAAAAATATTTGTCCGATATTATTGTTGAACCTGTAGGCAAGAAAATGAAAATTATCGATGACACACCAAATTATTAGAACACAGATTATTCTTTATTTTTTCTTTTGTCAAATAATTTTTGCTCAAGTTGTAAATTCTATAGAAATTCATGGAAACAAAATATATACTGAAAAAAATTACTTTGACTGGGCAGGCATTTCAAAAGGAACTAAAATTTATGAGGGCATTGATGATTCAATTAAAAAAAATATTTTATCAGCTCTTCAAGAACGGGGTTATTTTTTTGCTGATGTAAAAACAATATTGCAACCAGTTGATTCTACAAAGATAAATTTACTAATCAATATTAAAGAAAATGGCCCCATCTTTATATCAAACATTAAATATAATAGTGATACTAAGGATTCATCTCATTTATCAAAAATATTTTCACAACTATCACAAGAAATATTTTCAAAAGAAATTTTTGAAAACGCGATTAGCAATGTTCTTGATTATTATGAAAACAACGGCTATCCATTTGCATCTGTAAAAATAAATTCAATTTATTTTTATTCTGACTCATCATCAAAAAAAAATTATGTTGACATATTTTTAAATATTGATAAAGGAATTAAAGGAGTAATAAACCGCATCGATATTTCAGGCAATAATAAAACTAAAGATAGAGTAATACTTAGAGAGCTTGGATTAAGTATTGGTGATGAATATAATCAAAAAACAATTGATGCTATTCCTGGAAAATTAAACAAGCTGAATTTTTTTGAGCACATAGAAGTTCCAGCTTATTTTATCAATAATAGAAATGAGGGAGTTCTGAAAATATCTGTAAAGGAAAAAGTCACAAACAATTTTGATGGAATAATTGGTTATGTACCTGCCGGTGGAAAAGAAAAAGGCTATTTTACAGGTTTTATAAATCTTGGATTTAGAAATTTATTTGGGACAGGAAGAGCTGCTTTGATAAGATGGCAAAGAGAAAATAGAAATACACAGGAACTTGAACTAAGATATTCTGAGCCGTGGATTTTTAATTTCCCCTTTAATTTATCAGGAAGCATGTTTCAAAGAATTCAGGATTCAACATACATTCAGAGAAATTACGAAGGCATATTAGAATATTTAGCAACTTCTGAAATTTCTGCTTCAATTTTGATTAACTCTCAATCTACAATTCCAATAGAAAGAAAAAACAAAATTTTTACTGTGTTTAATTCTTCATCAATAACTACAGGAGTAAATTTTAAAATTGATACAAGAGATGATTATTACTCAACAAGAAAAGGAATTTTATTTAGTAATGCATACAAGTATACATTTAAGAAAATTTATGGACCAAAAGAATTTTTTACAGAGAAAACAAAGTCAGAACTAAATCTTCAAAGATTGGAAATTGATTTTGAATTTTTTAAAGAATTGCTCTCAAATCAAGTTGCAGCATTAAAAGTTCATGCACGAGAATTGAAAGGCTCAGATATCGAAATCAGCGATTTGTATTTACTTGGAGGGACAAGTTCATTACGAGGTTATAAAGAAAAGCAATTTTCAGGAACACGAATTTTATGGACAAACATTGAATACAGATTGCTTCTTACTAATAAAACTTATGCATTTTTATTTTTCGATACTGGCTATATTTCACATGATAATTCGAATGAGAATCTCTCAGAAAAATTTAAAATTGGTTATGGACTTGGATTAAATGTAGAAACAGGAATTGGAATATTAGGTGTAAGTTTTGCTCTGGCAAAAGGGGATTCTTTTTCTCAAGGTAAAATTCATTTTGGTTTAATTAGTGGATTCTGATTTTTCGTTCAATGAATTTTTTCATAACATTTTATAAAAATGTTAAATTGCTTTTCGAAATTAATTTTGTTCAAATATCAATGCATTATAATTCGTTAAAAGTTTTTGATAATTCATTTTTAACAAAAAAAATAAAATTGATTGCTGGAGTTGACGAAGCAGGGAGAGGACCTATAGCAGGTCCTGTTGTTGCTGCTGCTGTAATTTTTGATGAAAGTGTTTTTCATCCTCAGATAAATGATTCAAAAAAACTTTCTGAAAAAATCAGAGAGAATCTTTATGAATGGATAATTCAGAATTGTGTAAGTTATGCTGTCGCTTGTGTTAATCATGATGAGATAGATGAAATAAATATATTGCAGGCATCTCTAAAAGCTATGAAGTATGCTGTAGAAAAACTTGAAGTCAAACCTCATTTAGTGTTAATTGATGGCAACAAATCTTTTTCATTAAATGATAGTGTGATAAGAACAATTGTAAAAGGAGATTCAAAATCATTTTCGATTGCTGCAGCTTCCATTTTAGCAAAGGTTACAAGAGATAGAATTATGAAAGAAGCGGCTCTTGTATACCCGGAATATTTTTGGGAAAGAAATAAAGGCTATCCAACAAAGTCACATATTGAAGCTGTAAAAAATTTTGGCATTACACCACTTCATAGAAAATCATTTTTGAAGAATATTATAAAATGAAAAACAAGAGAAAGACGGGCAAAGAGGGAGAAGAACTTGCCTGCAAATTTATTTCAGAACTCGGTTATCAAATCCTAGAGAGAAATTATCAATATGGCCATGGTGAAATTGACATAATAGCTAAAGATGGAGATACGATTGTTTTTATCGAAGTTAAATACAGAAAATCTCTTGAGTATGGATATCCTGAAGATTCCATTACGAAGAATAAAAAAAATCAAATTAGAAAAACTGCAGAAGCTTATATTTATCAAAAGAATATTTTTGACCAATCATGCAGAATTGATGTTATTTCAATTTTACATCTGCCAAACCAGAAACCACAAATAAATCATTATATAAATGTTATTTAAAAATATTCTTTGGAAAAATTTATGAATTTGATAATTTGCAATTGAGTTCGAGGGAGAAATAACTTTATTACAATAATAATAAAAACATTCATTCAATAATATGAGGGAAATAAAACATGAGCACTTCAAAATTATCTTGTTTCATAATCTCAATTATATTTTCCACAACATTATTTTGTCAGAATCCTCTCAAAAGAGATGTATATACTTTAGGAGGAACTTTAAATATCAGTTATGCGAATTATAATTACGAAAAATCAAGTAATGAAGAATTCAGATTAACTGCTTCTCCATCATTGGGATATTTTATAACAGATAACATTATGATTTCCGGCAAGTTGGGTTTCTTATATTTTGAGTCAAAATATACTTCGAGTGATTTTGTTGGCAAATCATACAGCAGACAATTTTCAATTGGTTCATTTTTCCGTTATTATTTTAATGCTGAAAAATTTATTCCGTTTCTCGGCGCAGGTATTGATTATGTTAAAGTTTTTCAAACAGAATATTACAGCACGGAAATTTTTTTCACAGGTGGATTAAATTATTTTTTGAGCAAGGAAATTGCCTTCGAACCTTTTGTTTCTTATTCAATTATTTTAATGAATAACATAAGCAAAAGCTCAAACAATTTGAGTATTGGTGCGGGAATAAATTACTTTTTCACTCATTAAATTTAGAATTAAAGGGGGTAAACAATAAATTTGTTTACCCCGTTTTGTTATTAAGACTTCTGAGAAATTCAATGCTTCATTTCTGTGTAAACGGCAATCCATTGATTTATTAAGAAGATTTCCACTTTATAGAAAATGACGGACAATTAGAAATCTATTTTTCAT
>JARYLX010000283.1 GCA_029907415.1 Melioribacter sp. | reverse complement strand
AATTAATAAAGTCACCATTTATAGTAAGTGTTCTTCCGGCAGAAGGCTCATCTTCAATAATACCATTTGAATTAATTGTTAAATTTCTGCATTCAACATAACCAATAGTAACTGGTCCATTAATTACAACATCGTTATTAGCATTTGGTATAACACCTCCAACCCATGTTGAGGTATTATTCCAGTGTCCACCTTGGGTTGTGGATGAAATTGTTTGTCCAATTAAGTTGATTGTAATAGATAGGAACAGAAGTAAGAATGTTTTTTTCATAATAATAGTACCCTCTGTTTATTTTTTGTATAATTTTTATGATTTCTGTAAAAAAGTATTTTTTTAATTTCAATTCATAATAAGAATTTTCAGCAACAAATGAAATATAGATAGGCATATCTTTATTTTATATCACATTCTTTCTATTATTGTATTTTGAAATTTTGAAAATTCTTAGAAATAAGAGAATAATTCTAAAATTTCTAAGTATGAACAAGATTTTTTATATAAAAAGCTGAAAAATGTAATTTATTACAAATATTTTTCTTTGAATTTTTGGCAGGATATTTGTTTTAGTAATACAGTTTTTACAAGATTAACAAGACATTCAAAAAAATAAAGGTGTATTAATGGAAAGAAAAAAAATAACGATTGATGGAAACGAAGCAGCGGCATATGTTGCTTATCGTGTGAGTGAAGTAATAGCAATCTATCCAATTACACCATCATCACCGATGGGAGAGTTGTCTGATGCCTGGTCGGCAGCTGGAGTAAAAAATATATGGGGAACTGTTCCAACAGTTACCGAGATGCAAAGTGAAGGGGGTGCAGCAGGAGCTGTTCATGGCGCATTACAGGCTGGGGCATTAACTACAACTTTTACGGCTTCTCAGGGCTTATTATTAATGATTCCAAATATGTATAAAATTGCTGGTGAACTTACACCTACTGTATTTCATGTAAGTGCTCGTTCATTAGCAGCTTCAGCTCTTTCTATTTTTGGAGACCACAGTGATGTTATGGCAACTCGTCAAACAGGATATGGATTGATTTGCTCTAATTCTGTTCAGGAAGTAATGGATACTGCTTTGATTGCTCATGCTGCTTCTCTTGAATCAAGAATCCCATTCGTTCATTTCTTTGATGGATTTAGAACTTCTCATGAAGTAATGAAAATTGAAGAATTATCAGATGATGATATCCGTTCGATGATTAATGACGATTATGTTAAAGCTTTTAAAGAAAGAGCATTGACTCCTGATAATCCATTTATAAGAGGAACAGCACAAAATCCTGATGTTTATTTTCAGGGCAGAGAAGCTGTAAATAGATTTTATAATGCATGTCCTGATATTGTTCAAAATACAATGGATAAATTTGCTAAACTGACAGGTCGTCAATATCATCTGTTTGATTATTATGGTGCACCCGATGCAAAAAGAATAATTATTCTTATGGGTTCTGGTGCAGAAGCAGCTGAAGAAACAGTTGAATATATGACTCAAAGAATGGAAGAAAAAGTAGGTATTGTTAAAGTTAGATTGTATCGTCCGTTCTCAGCAAAACATTTACTTGCTGCTATTCCAAAGACTGTAGAAAAAATTGCAGTGCTTGATAGAACTAAAGAGCCAGGTTCATTTGGCGAACCTCTTTATCTCGATGTGCTTTCTGTAATTAGCGATGCAATGAATTCTGACAATCCTCCATTTGAAAAAATGCCAAAAATTGTTGGCGGCAGATATGGATTATCTTCTAAAGAATTTACACCGGCAATGATTAAAGCTGTATTTGATAATTTGAAATCAGATAATCCAAAAAATCACTTCACAGTTGGAATAATTGATGATGTTACATTCACAAGCCTTGATTACGACCCATCTTTTGTTATCGAAGGAGATGATGTTGTAAGATGCATGTTCTATGGTTTGGGTGCAGATGGTACTGTTGGTGCAAATAAAAATTCAATAAAAATTATTGGTGAAGAAACTGATAACTATGCACAGGGTTTCTTTGTATATGATTCAAAGAAATCGGGTTCAACTACAGTATCTCATTTAAGATTCGGTAAAAAACCAATTCGTTCTACTTATTTAATACAGACTGCAAACTTTGTTGGTTGTCATCAATTTACATTACTTGAAAAATTTGATGTACTTGAAAACATAAAAGAAGGTGGTACATTTCTTTTAAATTCACCTTATGGAAAAGATGAAACATGGAATAAATTACCACGTAAAGTTCAACAACAAATTATAGATAAGAAATTAAATTTCTATGTAATTGATGCTTATAGTGTTGCTGCCAAAACTGGAATGGGAAGCCGAGTTAATACGATAATGCAAACATGCTTCTTCGCAATTTCTGGAATACTGCCAAAAGATGAAGCAATTCAACAAATCAAAAATGCCATCAAGAAAACTTATGGTGCAAAAGGGGAAGAAATAGTTAAAAAGAATTTTGAAGCAGTTGACCAGACACTTGAAAATCTGCATAAGATAGAAGTTCCAGAAAAAGCAACAAGTTCAATTGAACTGCCTCCTGTAGTTTCTGATAAAGCTCCAGATTATGTTAAAAATGTTCTTGCAAAGATAATGGCAGGAAAAGGAGATTTAGTAAAAGTAAGCGAAATGCCTGTTGATGGAACATTTCCATCTGCAACTACAAGGTGGGAGAAAAGAAATATTGCTCTTGAAGTTCCTGAATGGGACCCTGAATGGTGTATACAATGCGGCAAATGTGCTCTTGTTTGTCCACATGCTGCAATTAGAATTAAAGTATATGATAAGAAACATCTTGAAAATGCACCGGCAACATTCAAGTATATGGATGCAAAAGGGAAAGAATTTCCAGAAGGTTATGCTTATACAATTCAGGTTGCAGTAGAAGATTGTACCGGTTGTGAATTATGTTATGAAGTTTGTCCAGCTAAGAATAAGAAAGATACAAAACGGAAAGCTCTCAATATGATTCCACAAATTCCAGTTCGTGAGCAGGAGAGAGTTAATTTTGATTTCTTCCTTGAATTACCTGAAATTGATAGAAGATTGGTTAATACTTCATTAGTAAAAAGTAATCAGTTATTAGAACCATTGTTTGAATTTTCAGGTGCATGCTCTGGATGCGGTGAAACTCCATATCTTAAGTTGATGTCGCAATTATTTGGAGATAGAACAATAATTGCAAATGCAACAGGATGTTCTTCAATTTATGGAGGAAATTTACCAACGACACCATGGGCAAAAAATAAAGAAGGAAGAGGTCCTGCATGGTCTAATTCTTTATTCGAAGATAATGCTGAATTTGGAATGGGAATGCGTTTAGCTATCGATAAACTTAATCAGTTTGCAAAAGAATTATTAGTTAAAATACAGGATGAATTAGGAAAAGATTTTGTTGAATCAATTATAAATGCTGAACAAAAAGATGAAGCAGGAATTTATGAGCAGAGATTACGAGTAAAAGAACTAAAGGAGAAATTACAGAAAATAAATTCAAAAGATGCAAAGAAGTTACTTGAAATTGCAGATTATCTTGTTAAAAAATCTGTATGGATTGTTGGTGGTGACGGTTGGGCTTATGATATTGGTTATGGTGGATTGGACCATGTATTGGCTTCTGGTAAAAATGTTAATATTCTTGTACTTGATACAGAAGTTTATTCTAATACTGGTGGACAGATGTCAAAAGCAACTGGAATGGGAGCTGTAGCAAAATTTGCAGCTGCAGGTAAACCTACTCCAAAGAAAGATTTAGCAATGATGGCAATGAATTATGGAAATGTGTATGTTGCAAAAGTTGCATTTGGTGCTAACGATGCGCAAAC
>JARYLX010000282.1 GCA_029907415.1 Melioribacter sp. | reverse complement strand
ATGGTTATTGAAAAAGCAAAAAGAATGGTTGAAGCCGGCGATGATGTTGTTATTCTTCTTGATAGTATTACAAGATTAGCTCGTGCACACAATACTGTAATTCCTCATAGTGGCCGTATACTTTCCGGTGGAGTTGATGCAAATGCACTTCATAAACCCAAAAGATTTTTTGGTTCTGCAAGAAATACAGAGGACGGCGGCAGCTTGACTATAATTGCTACTGCTTTAATTGATACTGGAAGCAGAATGGATGAAGTTATATTCGAAGAGTTTAAAGGTACTGGAAATATGGAATTAGTACTCGATAGAAATCTTGCAGATAAAAGAATATTCCCGGCTATTGATATAAATAAATCAGGTACAAGAAAAGAAGAACTACTCCTCAAAGAAGAAGAATTGAACAAAGTATGGATACTTAGAAAAATTCTTTCAGACATGGATCCTACCGAAGCAATGGAATTTATTCTTGATAAGATGAAGGGAACAAAAAATAATAAAGAATTTCTGCAGAGCATGAATAGTTAATCCAATCATGAATTTCTTTATAAAGTTCATATCTCTTTTTTTATTAACATTATTTTTTGCATTCGATTCACAGGTTCTATCACAAAGCATAGAACCTGTGAATAAAAAAATTATTCATATTGAGAAAAATATTTTGCCCGCAAAAAATAATTATCTGCTTTTTATATCATATAAAATCCCATTTTCAAATCTTGTTTTTATAAAGAAAGAAGAAAAATTTTTTTCTGGTTTAGAAATTGAATTTAATTTATTTGACGGGGACAAAATTATAAATCGAAAAACCATTTCGAAAAATGTGTTTGTTGATAATTATAATGATACAAAATCAAATAATAATTTCTTAGAAGGATTTACATTTTTCGATATTGATAAAAACGATTACACAATTTTACCAATCTTACATCTTCACAATACAAATAATGAAATCATTTTCGATTCTATAAAAATTAATTTGAATAATTTTATAAAAGACAATATTTATGCACCAATAATTATTGAAGATTCGAATCAGAAATGTTTTGACTCACATTTATTTAAGCTGACAAACTATGGCAATATAATTCCTTTTGCAAGCTATGATTATTTGATGTTAATCCCGGTTCAAGATACTTCATTGAAATACCTGAATATTAAAATAGAACAGAAAGGAAAAATTTTATTTGAAAGAGAAGTAACAAAATATTATGAAAATAATTTATCTATGACTGAATGCGATAATATTATTGGCTTTCTTGAATCATACAGTAATTTCCCAATTCGATATTTTGTTATTGATAATTTTAATCATAAATTACATGAGGGTTCAGCAAAATTAATTATTACAGGGTCAAATAAAAAAGCTGAATTTGATTTACGTGTTGTATGGATAAATAAACCAAAGTCACTTATTAATCTTGAATTTGCTATTGATATATTAAATGTAATTGAAGATAAGAATGTTGTAGCAAAAATATTACAAAACTCTAAAAGTAATTTATATGATGCACTTACAAATTATTGGGATAAAAAATTTCCGGATAGAAAATATCAGTTCAATGAACTTATGAATGAATTTTATAGAAGAGTTGATTATGCAAATGAAAATTTCAGTACATTAGTTTATAAATCTGGAGCTAAAACAGACAGAGGTAAAATTTATATTAAGTATGGACAGCCAGATGAAATATTAAGAAATTATTCTGATGGTAAAGTTATTGAGATATGGATTTACAATAACATTAACAAACAATTTACGTTTGTTGATAATAGCGGATTAGGAAATTATATGCTGGAAGAATAATATGATTAGACTTGCCTTTACATGTGGAGATATTAATGGTATAGGACCAGAAATTATAATAAAAACAATAAATACAATTACATCATTGTCAGAAAAAAAAATAATTGTTTTTATTCCAAAGAAAGTTTTTGAAAATACAATAGAAATAATAAAACCCGAATTTGAATTTGAGATTACCAACAAAGAAATTACAAATGAAAATAAAAAAGTAATAATTTTTGATATTGGTAATTTCAAACAATCTATTGGAGAACCAACTTCTCAATCTGGCAAAGCTGCTTTTAAATCTATTACCGAAGCATTTAATTTTGCAAAAAATGGAAAAGTTGATGGCATAATAACAGCTCCCATTTCCAAATTCTCATTTAATCTTGCAAAGATAAATTTTTCGGGGCATACAGAATTACTTGCAGAATTAACAAGAACAAAAAATTATATGATGATGTTCTTATCAGACAAAATGATTTGCGGTCTTGTAACAATTCACCTTCCGTTAAAAAAAGTTTCAAAATTGATAACACAAAAAAAGTTAAGACACTCAATTGAGATTTTATACAACACACTAAAAAATGATTTGGGAAAAGAAAATCCAAAGATTGCAGTTCTTGGATTAAATCCTCATGCAGGTGAAGATGGTTTAATTGGAATAGAAGAAAAAGAAGTTATCAAACCTGTTATTAAAAGTTATCGTAAAAAAAATGTTGATGGTCCATTTGTGCCAGATGCATTTTTTGGCTTACACAAATATGAAAATTATGATGCTGTTCTTGGTATGTATCACGACCAGGTTCTTATTCCATTTAAAATGATGAATTTTAATCTTGGAGTAAATTATACTGCAGGATTACCAATTGTTAGAACTTCACCAGACCATGGAACTGCTTTTGATATTGCGGGATATGGAGTTGCAAATCCCTCGAGTATGATTGAAGCAGTTAAATGGGCTGAATTAATTATTCGAAAAAGAATGAAAAAATGAGCAATAAAATTTATTCTCATCTCGCATTGATTTATTCTCATCTAATGCGCTCTATCGATTATGATAGCTGGGCTGATTATTTAATAAAAATTTCCAATGAATTAAAAATAAAAAAAATAAAAGCTCTTGAAATTGCAAGCGGAACAGGCAGCCTTGCAAAAAGACTCAAAAATATTTTTGACTTTTATGTTGCTACAGATTCTTCTATCACAATGTTATTACAATTTGAAGATGAAAATATTCTGCGAGTAGTTTGTGATATGACTTCACTTCCATTCAAAAAGAAATTCAATTTTGTTTTTTCAACTTTTGATAGTATTAATTATCTTACATCAAAAGAAAAAATATTAAGATTGCTAAAATCAGTAGATGCATGTTTAACTGATGACGGAATTTTTACATTCGATGTTAGTCTGGAAAATAACAGCATCAGGTATCAGCGATATCTTAACAGAAAAGGTAACTTTGATGGAATTCATTACAAGCAAATTAGTAAATATGATAAAGAAAAAAGAATTCATTATAATATTTTTGATATTACACTAAAAGATGGAAAAAAGGTAAGAGAGATTCATAGACAAAAAATTTATGAGTTTGATGAATATTTTAAGATAATAGAAAAATCAAATTTTTATGTGATGAAATGTTATGAAGCATTTACATTCAAAAATGCAAATTCTGATTCAGAAAGAGCACAATTTATATTAAAGAAGAAAAAATAAATGTTGATAATTAATCATGTTCAGTTCAGTTATAATAATCAACCTGTATTTTATGATTTGAATCTTGAAGTTCAGCAGGGAGAATTTGTTTTTCTTATTGGTAAAAGCGGAGTAGGGAAAACAACATTACTGAAAATGATTTATATGGATTGCTTCCCTCAATCTGGTTATGTGCAGGTTGGGGAATATTCATCTGAATCAATTAAACCAAAAGAAATTCCATTGTTGAGAAGAAAGATAGGAATTATATTTCAGGATTTTCAATTGTTAACTGATAGAAATGTTTATGATAATTTAGCTTTTGTTCTGCAGGTCATTGGGACACCGAAAAG
>JARYLX010000281.1 GCA_029907415.1 Melioribacter sp. | reverse complement strand
TCTCTGAAAACGTCATCAGGCATGCCAAGGTTCCTTTGCTGGTTATCAGCAGGGAAATCTGACTCGATCTCTGAACTTGGTGTGCATCCACTTGCACCTCAAACTCATGGGCTAACTTACGCGGAGGAGTGAAAAATTACAGGACAAAAAAACGAACTCGAAGTTTCAGTTCTATATTTTGTTCCAATTGGATATAGGAATGAAGTTTGGCATGTGAAATTAACAAATCATTCTAAATCAATTAAGAAAATTAGAATGTGGAGCTTTATTGAATGGTGCCTATGGGAAGCTTATGATGATATGACAAACTTTCAAAGGAATTATTCAACAGGTCAGGTTGAAATTGAAGATGGAACAATTTTTCATATAACTGAATATCGAGAACGAAGAAATCATTACGGCTTTTTTGCATGCAGTGAAAAAGTTTCAGGTTATGACAGCAGCAGAGATGCATTTGTTGGTTTGCATTATGGATTAGAATCACCTTTAGCAGTTTTAGAAGGAAATTGTAAAAATAGTACAGCATATGGTTGGGTTCCAATTGGAGTTCATCAAATCGATTTAGAAATTCAACCTGGGGAATCAAAAGATGTTAATTTCATTTTAGGTTATGCAGAAAATCCAGATGAGAAAAAATATCTAAACAATGGAAAAATCAGAAAAGATGAATTTGAAGAAGTAAAATCAAAATTCTTAAATACATCGAATGTATTAGCCGCATTCGATTCATTAAAAAATTATTGGGAAGATTTATTATCATCTTATAAAACTGATACACCAGACGTAATTGTAAATCGAATGGTGAATATCTGGAATCAATATCAATGCATGGTTACATTTAATATGTCGCGCTCGGCTTCGTTATTTGAATCTGGAATTGGAAGAGGAATGGGATACCGCGACAGTAATCAGGATATACTTGGATTTGTGCATATGATTCCATCGAGAGCACGACAGCGAATTTTAGATTTAGCTTCCACGCAACTCTCTGATGGAACCTGCTATCATCAATATCAACCATTGACGAAAAAAGGAAATACAGAAATTGGCGGCGGATTTAATGATGATCCACTTTGGTTGATTTTATCTACTGCAGCTTACATCAAAGAAACAGGCGACATTAGTATATTGAATGAAAAATGCGGCTACGCAGATGTTCAAAATTCAAATGCAACATTGTTAGACCATTTACATTTATCATTAAAGTATACTTTGAACAATCGCGGACCACATGGTTTGCCGTTAATTGGTCATGCTGATTGGAATGATTGCCTTAATCTAAATTGTTTTTCCACAACACCTGGTGAAAGCTTTCAAACAGCTGGACATATAGAAAATGACAGAGTAGCAGAATCTGTTATGATTGCAGGATTGTTTTGCAAAGCATGCAGTGAAATGGCAGGGATACTAAAATTCATAGGGAAAACTGATGAAGCTAATGAATATCTAACACACGCAGAGAACATGAAAAAAACAATTTATGAACACGGCTGGGACGGTGAATGGTTTCTTAGAGCTTATGATGCATTCAGCAGAAAAATTGGTTCGAAAGAAAATGAAGAAGGAAAAATTTTTATTGAAAGCCAGGGTTGGTGCGTTTTAGGCGGAGTTGGATTAGAAAATGGTTATGCACTTAAAGCTCTAAACAGCGTTAAAAAATATCTTGCAACTCCAAATGGAATTATACTTCAGCAGCCAGCATATTCAAAATATTATGTTTATTTAGGTGAGGTTAGTTCTTATCCTCCAGGATATAAAGAAAATGCCGGAATATTTACACACAATAATACCTGGATTCAAATTGCAGAAACAATACTTGGAAGAGGTGACCAGGCAATGGAATATTATAAAAGTATTTGTCCACCAACCAAAGAAGAACAAATTGAAATTTATAGAGCAGAACCTTATGTCTACAGCCAAATGACTGCAGGAAAAGATGCTCCTACTTATGGTGAAGGAAAAAATTCATGGTTAACTGGAACAGCTGCATGGTCTTTTGTGGCAATCTCTCAATATATTCTTGGCATTCGTCCCGATTTTGATGGTTTAATTGTTGACCCATGTATTCCAGCAAATTGGGAAAAATTTTCTGTAACAAGAAAATATCGAAATAGTATTTATCAAATAACAATTTCTAATCCGGATAAAATTAATAAAGGTGTAAAGAGTTTATATCTTGATGGTAAGTTGATGAGTGGAAATAAAATTCCCGACTTAAATGATGGTAAAACACATAAAGTTGAAGTTGTGTTAGGATAGTGATTAATTAAAATTCTTGAATCGTTATAATTTTGTCACATTAAAGACTGTTTCATTGGTATGCAAAGTCTAATAATATTAAAATTAAAAGGTGTAATTATTTCCATAGACAATGTTTACAAAACTGAATAGAAAAGGGAGAAATGAAGAATCTCATTTGAAAGAATAAAGAATGATAAACAAAAATTAAGGGTAAAAAAAAATGAGGAATAAATTATTAATAATAGGGATAATACTACTAACATCTGTAGTAATAAAGGGTCAGGAAATTGACAAGGGAAAGATACTCAAAGAATTAAGAAGTGAAGATGAAGTAGTAAGAATAAAAGCAGTAGGAATGGTAATAGAGAATAACATAATAGAAGCATTAGGGATAATAGAAGAAGAATATGATAAACAAGAATTAAGAAATAAACCTTTGTATTTAGAAGCGATGAAAAAACTTGGTTCAAAGAAGATCGAAGAAAAGATAACAGAGTACATAAGAAATATAGAGCAAAAATCGAGAGAAAAAGGAGAAATAATCAGAGAGGGGGAAATGAAAAATATGGTAGAGTGGAATAAAGAATATCTTGAAAGAAAAGATAGAGAAGAACAGAAAAAGTGATGACAATATATTTTATAAAAAAATACTTGACAAAAAAAGAGGACACAGAATAAATTTGTTCAAAAAATAAGAGGGAAAAAGCAGTGGAGGACAAACCAACCAATAAACCAACTTATACAAATAAACCAATAAGACAATCAATCAATCAATCAATTCATTCATTCATTCATTCATTCATATCTCTATAACTAAACATTTAAAAATCATACTATTGATTTTGATAGTTAACAACATATTATTAAATATCACATATTCACAGGTAACGATAAAAGAACGCGTTGAAATAAAGAGAGAAGCAGTTAGTGATTATTATGAAGATTGGAGAGAAATGGAAATAAGAAGTAGTAAAGAAAAAATAGAAGGAGGAGATATAATAAAGTTAGAAGTTGGGTATTATAATTATGAAGGGGAATTTTTACAGTTATATATAAGTCTTTATGTAAATTTTGTAGCAGAATTTAGAGTAGTCTCAGGAGCAGAGTATTGTTTTTTCAGGGATGAAAATGGGGATACAGTTAGAGGGTCTATAAGAATAAATCAGGGAGGATATATAGGAGTAAATTTAGAGATAGAATCAAATTACGACAGTACAAGATATATAAGGGTAGAATTTTCATCTTGTGAGACTGGTTGTATATTAATGGGCAAAAAGGGGGAAAATGTTATTAATCATAATAAAAAAGAGAGTAAAAGAGAAGCAAAAACATTAACAGTAGAATGTCCTCCATTAGCAAATTGCGGAATTTATGGTGTGCCGTCAATAACTCATACAACAGCTGCAATAGAATTTGGTAAGAAGTCTGATTGTTCCTCAGCACCGCAGTGCAAGGGGGAAGTAGAACCTAAGATAAATATAATAAAAATTGAAGAAAGTCATTGTAATGATAATCCAAATGCAGATGGAGTAACAGTATTTTACATAAACAGATTTGAAAATGAGTTTAATTTAAGTGCATGTAACAATAACCAATTAG
>JARYLX010000280.1 GCA_029907415.1 Melioribacter sp. | reverse complement strand
AAAAGAGCCGGTCTGACTACCACATGATATTCTTCTCGATGCATGATATGACCCAATGCAGCTGTGGTAAAACCCCCAGCGGCTAATGCAACACCAGCAGCCACATCAATTCCAATCCATATCCCCCAGGGATATTGATTACTTAAATTGGTTACTGCTCCTAATCCTAAAATTAATCTTATAAAAACTACTATCAATCCTATAGCAGCAATAATTGTCAACCCTATAACAGTGGGAGTAAAAAATTTTCTTCCTAATGGTGTCGGTTTCAGAAAATTTTCCATTATTCTTCCTCCGATTCTTTCTTTCTATTTTTATTAATCCACATTACTGCTCCAAGCAAAGCATAAAGAGCAACTGGTGGAACAAAGTAAGCAAAAATTCCATGTTGAATAGCTTCGGTTACCCCAGGGGCAGGATTCCTACCTAATTTAGGAAATTGGAGTTCATAAAAATCTTTGCTTGCTAAATAAAGCCAGCTTGTTCCACCGACTTCATATTCACCATAAACATGATTAACATATCTATCCGGGTATAAATTAATTTTTTCGTGGGCAATTTTTACTAATTCTTCTCTTTTACCATAAGTCAAAGCTTCCATTGGACAAATTTCCACACATGCAGGAAGTTTTCCTTCCTTTGTTCGATTGAAACAGAAATCACATTTACGAATCTCAGGCTGTATTGCTTTACCAAATTCGAAAGCAGGAATTTGAAATGGACATGCAACCATACAATATCTACATCCAATGCATTTTTTCGTATCCCAGATTACAGAACCATTTTCTTCTTTTGAAAAAGCACCAACAATACATGCTGAAACACATGCTGGGTGGTCACAATGCATACATTGAACTTTTACATTAATTGGAAATCCATCTGAACTTGAAGGAGGATATTCATTAACCACAGTTAAAGCTCTATCATCGGGTCTTCTCATTTTCTTAAATACACTTCTATCATCATAAGCTTCGAGTGGTGGTGTAGGAAGATTATGCGCTACTTTACATGCCCATTCACATTTTCTGCAACCAATACATACTGTAGTATCAACCAGAACTCCCATTCTATTTTCATCAAGAATATTTTTGGGTGCAGCTTTTAATTTGCTTGTACTTAATCCAGTAATTCCAGCTCCAACTATTGTTGTGGTTTTTAAGAATTCCCGACGGGTTTGTTTTGCCATATTTTTAACCTCCAGTATCGGTGTGTCAATAAATTAGATTATAAGACTATTTCCTAAATGGACTTATTTATCCATTTCTAAATTAGTTGATTGAATTTATTATGTCAACCAATTTTAAAATTATTGTGAGATTTCCACTGGAATTCTTATGTAATATGTCAAATGGTCTTTTTTTAAGTTAATAATTTTTATAGATTCGCAATTAAATTAAAAATAAAAGTAAAATTTAAGATGGCAAAGAAAAATGTAAAGAATCTCGAATCATTAAGAGAGAAAATAAACGATATTGATGAAAAGATTATTAAACTTCTTTCTGAAAGACGCGCGTTAAGTAAAGAAGTCGCATTAGCAAAAGAAAAAAGTAACTCTCCAATAAGAGACCAGATAAGAGAAGAAGAATTATTAAGAAGATTAATTAAATTAGGAAAAAAATTTAATCTTGATTCGAATTTTCTTTCTAAGGTTTATTATGAAATTATAGAAGACTCTATAAGACTTCAACAAAATTATGTTCAATCTATATTAAATAAAAAAGATGAAAGAAAGAAAGTCATAACAATTGCTATTCAAGGAATAGAAGGTTCTTACAGTTATTTGGCAAGTCAAAAATTTTTTGCTCACTCAGGTTTCAAACTTAATTTTTTATTTAAGAGAAGATTTGACGAGGTTGTCAACGCAGTAGAAAAGGGTGAGGCAGATTTTGCAGTTCTTCCAATTGAAAATACAACTTCTGGAGGAATAAACGAAGTTTATGATTTACTGCTTCATACAACATTATCCATAATTGGTGAAGAAAAATTTCAAGTCAAACATTGTTTTGTTGCTCTTGATGAAGTTCCATTTCAAAAAATCAAAAAAGTTTATGCTCACTATCAAGCGGCAGCACAATGCAGCAAATTTTTAGAATCACTCCCTCATGTTGCAATTGAATATTTTGATGATACTGCTATGTCTGTTCAAAAAATTAAAGAAGAAGGGAATATTGCACATGCTGCAATTGCCAGCGAAGAAGCTGCTAAATTATTCCATGTCAAAATTTTGAAAAAAAATATAGCTAATCAGCCTGAAAATTATACAAGATTTTTAATTGCATCGAGAAAGCCACAAACTATTGATGAAAGAATACCATGCAAAACATCAATTGTAATGGCTACTTCTCATACACCCGGTTCTCTTGTAGAAGCTTTGAATGTTTTTAGAAAATACAATGTGAATTTAACCAAACTTGAATCACGACCAATTATTGGGAATCCATGGGAAGAAATGTTCTATCTCGATTTTGAAGGAAATATTGCAAGTGAAACCATCCAAAAAGTTCTTGATGAATTAGGACAATACACAAGATTCATGAAAGTCTTAGGAAGTTATCCTTCACAGGAACTCGAAAGAACCAAATTAGAATTTTCAAGGCTTTTAATTGGAGAAGAAATTAAAAAAGAAACAAAATCAAAGCCGGAGGCTCCTGCAATTATTAAATCCAAATCTAAGAGTTATAGACTTGCAAGTCGAGAATACAAAAGTGAAGATACTATAATAAAAGTAAAAGATGTGTTAATTGGTGGTAATAATTTTGTTGTAATTGCTGGTCCATGTTCAGTCGAAAATGAAGAAATGATAATGAAATGTGCACTCGAAGCAAAAGAAAATGGAGCTCAAATTCTCCGTGGGGGATGCTTTAAGCCCAGAACTTCGCCTTATAGTTTTCAAGGACTTGGATATGAAGGACTTAAATTACTTGCCGATGCAGGCAAATATTACGATTTGCCTATTATCACTGAAGTAATGGATACAGACCAGGTTGAAGAAGTAGCTAAAAGTGCAGACATACTTCAGATTGGTGCAAGAAACATGCAAAACTTTGCCCTGCTAAAAGAAGTTGGTAAAACACATCGACCTGTTATGCTTAAAAGAGGTTTAAGTGCTTCGATTGATGAGTGGTTGAATGCAGCAGAGTATATTTTATCTCAAGGTAATCGTCAGGTAATTTTGTGTGAACGAGGAATCAGAACATTTGAAACTGCCACACGAAACACATTAGATTTAAGTGCAATACCTGTTCTGAAAGAATTAACTCACTTGCCTGTTATAGTAGATCCTTCCCATGCTATTGGTGAAAGAAACAAAGTAATACCACTAGCAAAAGCAGCAAAAGTTGTAGGTGCTCATGGAATAATGGTTGAATTTCATCCCGACCCTCCTAATGCATTAAGCGACCCTGAGCAAGCACTTTATTTCAGTCAATTTGAGGAATTAATGAAGGAGTTGTATAGATTATAAATACCATAATTTTAGATATATAATCTCTTAAAAATATTTTTCAAGAAAAAGTGGTTTCCAAAATTTTAATCTAATCGCACTATGATAATTCATAAAATGATTTGAGCTTGAATATAGATAATGTAATAACTTGCATTTGTTTTTGTTATTCCCATGCCGTAATCAATGCCCAGTCCTAAACTCATCTTAGAAAATTTTATACCTGAAGTAAAATTAAAGCTAATGCCTGGCTGCCAGTTATTTGTATCACTCAAAGTTCTATCATTCAAATAAATTATGCCAAGTCCTTCTTCAATGAAGAAGTAATTATATATACTTTGTTGTATTTGTGATTTTAACAAAAATGATTTAATAAATGGGTAATATCTGCCCTCTCTACTTTCTGGAATAAAATATTCTACTTTT
>JARYLX010000027.1 GCA_029907415.1 Melioribacter sp. | reverse complement strand
GAGTTTACCAATAGGCAATGAATTTGTATCAGCTAATAATCTTCCAATCAAAGTGCTTTTCCCGTGGTCTACATGTCCAACAATTACAATGTTCATTCTTTCTTTCATGAAAAACTCCAATTTGTTACTTAATTCTAAAATTGATATTTATTTTGAAATCATGATTTATATTTTAAACTCTTTAAGATTTATGAGACTGTATTAAAATGCTAACTATCATGCAAAATATATTTGACTTGTTAAAATCTGTTTTCACAATAATTATTTGCTAAATAAATTTTTCTTTACAATTATTATCAAACAATCTCGTCAGTAAATTGTGTAAAAAACATCTTACCTCATCCCTGTTCGAAGTTATCGAAAAAGAATTTTTAATTTTAAAATCTGTGTAAATCGCTCTGAATCTGTGTTTTCTGTGTGCCATTTTTAAACACTTTACTTTTAAGAAAGCACCATTTGAAATCTTTAATTTATTTAGAATGACCTTTAAAAAATATTTCAACATTTTAATACAACGTAAAAATTATGATAAAGAACAAAAGCAAAAATCTATTACATATATCCTTCTCTTCTTAATTCTTCAAGAGTTCCTCCGCCATCTTTATCTTGAGCACGTCCTGACCTTTCTGCTATGTTGACTAATTTTCCACTTTTTAATTCTTCAATAATTTCTTTAACATTTTTTGCTGTTGATTCGATTGGAAAAGTACAAGGATAGCAACCTAATGACCTGTATCTTTTACCATCGCCATTATCAAAATAAAGTGATACAACTGGAATATTTTCTCTATCGATATATTCCCAGATATTTAGTTCAGTCCAATCAAGTAAAGGATGAATTCTTACATGAGTATTAGGTGCAAATTCAGTTTTAAATTGATTCCAGAGTTCCGGCGGTTGATCACCAATATCCCAGTCACTGTTTTTATCTCTCGGTGAAAAATATCTTTCTTTTGATCTGCTTCCTTCTTCGTCGGCTCTAACACCAACAATAACACCAGTATAAGCTTCTTTATTTGGGTCTTCAACGAAAATGCCTAATTCATGGTCAAATTTGTATCGCGTAAAATTTCCGGATAAAGTATTTTTCAATGCTTCAGTTTTTAATAATTTGCAGCAAGTAATACGATCAACATTTCCATCAGGAAAAGTTTGTTTGGTGCGCAATGCTTCTTTGTTTTGTCCAACTATTAAATTTAATTTTAATTCTTTAGCTAATTTGTTTCTGTATTCAATCATTTCAGGTATTTTAAATGAAGTATCAATGTGTATTAAAGGAAAAGGGATATGATCAAAAAATGCTTTGCGGGCAAGATGCAAAAGTACAGTGCTGTCTTTTCCTATTGACCATAACATTGCTAAATGTTTGAACTCGCGGTATGCTTCTCGAAAAATGTAAATGCTTTGTGCTTCTAATTTATCTAAGTAATCCATATTCCACCTCATTATTGTTTAATGTGTAAACCACATTCTTTCGTATTTGGATTTTCCCACCACCATCTGCCGGCTCTTATATCTTCGCCAGGTTGAACCGGCCTTGTGCATGGTGCACAGCCGATGCTTAAATAATTTTTATCATAAAGACTATTGTATGGAATATTATTTTTTTTGATATAATCCCATACTTGGGCTTCTGTCCAATTAAAAAGTGGATTTACTTTTATTAATTTGTAATTATAGTCATATTCTATTAATTCAATATTTTGCCGTGTGATTGATTGTTCTCTGCGCAAACCAGTAATCCACACTTCTATATTTTTTAGTGCGCGTTTCAATGGTTCAATTTTTCTTACATAACAGCATCTTTTTCTGTCTTCTATGCTGTTATAAAAAAGATTTATTCCTTTTTCCCTTACCATTTTTTCAACTGATCTGTAATTGGGAAAGTAAATGTGAATTTTTATGTTGTATTGTTCTCTTGTTCTTTCAATTAAACTGTATGTTTCGTTTGGTAATCTGCCAGTATCAAGTGTAAATATTTTTACTTTTGAATTAATGGAAGAAAGCATGTGAGTAATTACCTGGTCTTCAATACTCAGACTTGTTGAAAAAGCTGCTTTTTTCCCAAAAGTTTCTGAAAAATATTGTATTACCTCGAATGTATCTTTACTTTTTAATTGATTATTTAATTCTTCGATTCTTTCCATTTCATTCCTCAAATGTTGTATTCAATGTCAGATTTTGTTTCTTTCCCAAATTTGATTTTATCCCATATTCTTTCATGAAGATAATAAATGAATATTTTGGTAAATATTTCTACACCTCCTATCGATAAAGCTATTCTTACACTTCCAGTAAAAAAGTAAGAAATTATTGCAGTATATAAGCTGCCAGTGATTCTGTAAGTAATAGATTTTATTAAACTTCGATATGACTTCTCATGCATGTTTTTCCCATCTTTTTATTGATAATGGGGATTGTTTATTATTAGTCTCTAAAAAGACTAAAGTTTAATATTGTTAATTATTTATTTAGTATAGTGTTGATTAAAAAAAGAAAAGTATTAACAACAACAGAACATTCGGTGGGTACAGAGACAGGTATTATTTGAATTTTGGATGTAATTAATTGAGAAATTAGTTTGAATATAAACAGAAGTATTAAACCTTCTAATACTTCGATGCTTCGTTTTAAGTAAGTTATTCATCTTTAGTCCCTTTCTATTTTTTGATTATCGTTTTCTTATTCTTGCTAATAACAAAAAAGCCCTTCAATCTGTGAAGGGCTCTTGAGATTAAATTTATAAATATAATTTTATCTCCGCTCCTTCACAGAACATTTGATAAACATTTTACAAATACAATTACTAAAAATATTTTTTGGTGTCATCTGCTAATTTTTTATTTTCAGTGCAAAGATAAATTTAATAAGTTATTATGTCAAGTTTATTTTTAAATTTCTCAGTAGTAAAATAATAAATATGAATTATTTATTTTTAGTTGTGATAAATAAAAAATTATAACTACGTTAAAACATCTTTTATATCAATGGAATCAGAAATATCTGAAAGAATAATTGGAAAAAGAAAAGTAGCTATAGCTTCAGCTTTTGCCGCAATATTTCTTACTTCATTAAAGCTTATCATTGGTTTAATTACAGGCAGCCTGGGTATTTTATCAGAAGCACTTCATTCAGGATTGGACTTGATTGCAGCAGGAATTACATATTTTGCCGTTAAATATTCTGATAAACCTCCAGATGAAGGACACAACTACGGACACGGAAAAATTGAAAACTACTCAGCTCTTATCGAAACAATTTTGTTATTTATTACATGTATTTGGATAATTTACGAAGCGATCAGAAGATTAATTACAAAAGAAGTTGAAATTGAAGTATCAGTTTGGGCATTTGCTGTAATGATTACATCAATTATTGTAGATTTAACACGTTCACGTGCACTGAGTAAAGCAGCAAGAGAATATAATAGCCAGGCACTCGAAGCCGATGCTCTTCATTTTTCGACTGATATATGGAGTTCTACTGTAGTAATAATTGGGTTGATATGTGCGTATTTTAATTTTTATTATGCAGATGCAATTGCAGGATTAATAGTTTCATTTATCGTAATGACAGTGAGCTATCGCCTTGGAAAAAAATCTTTTGATGCATTAATTGATAAAGCACCATTGGGATTAAAAGAAGAAGTAGTAGCTATTGTTAGCAAAATTCCTGAAGTTGTGTTATCTCACGACATAAAAGTTAGAGAATCTGGTCCTTACAAGTTTGTTGATATTAATATTCACGTAAATAAATCAATGACAATTGAACAAGCACACGAAATTTCTCATTTAGTTGAAGAAGCTATTGTTTCTAAAATCAAAAATGTAAAAGTTATGGTTCATGCTGAACCAGATAACGAAATTGATGAAAAATAGTATTTTATTATTAATTTTTATATTTGTTAGGGACATTTATTAAATGAACTAAAAGTTAAAGGAGCGTGTTAATTTTATAAAATTAACAAAAAAATAATTATTGAAAATTGGGAGATAAATATGAATGAAAATAATTTAAGGAATACTCAAATTGATGATATTGAATTAAGAGAATGGCTTGAATCCCTTGAATATGTTTTACAAACAGGTGGACCGGAAAAAGTTAAAGAGCTCTTACATAATTTAGACACATATGCACATGAAAAAGGTGTTGAAATTCCATTTACTGCAAATACACCTCATATAAATACAATACCAAAAGAAAAACAGCCTCCATTTCCTGGTGGAAGAGAAATTGAAAGACGTATTAAAAGTCTGGTTCGCTGGAATGCTATGGCTATGGTTGTAAGAGCTAATAAAATTGAACCAGGTATTGGGGGACATATTTCAACATATGCTTCACTTGCTACTTTGTATGAAATTGGCTTTAATCATTTTTTCCGTGGCAAAGATGGAAATCATGAAGGAGACATAATTTATTTTCAGGGGCATGCAGCTCCAGGAGTTTATGCAAGAGCATTTCTTGAAGGAAGATTAACAAAAGAACAACTCGAAAATTTTAGAAGAGAATTACAACCAGGGGGAGGATTATCTTCTTACCCTCATCCATGGTTAATGCCAGATTTCTGGGAATTTCCCACTGTTTCAATGGGATTAGGTCCTATTCAGGCAATTTATAGAGCAAGATTTATAAGATATCTTGAAGACAGAGGTTTGAAAAAACCAAGTGACCAGAAAGTGTGGGCTTTTATAGGAGATGGCGAAACAGATGAACCAGAAACACTTGGAGCAATAACACTTGCAGCTCGTGAAAAATTAGATAACTTAATTTTTGTAATTAATTGTAATCTTCAAAGACTTGATGGACCTGTAAGAGGCAATGGAAATATAATTCAAGAACTCGAAGCAATTTTCCGAGGTGCCGGTTGGAATGTGATAAAAGTTGTTTGGGGTAGTGATTGGGACCCACTCTTGGAAGCTGATAAAACTGGTCTTTTAATTAAGAGAATGAACGAATCAATTGACGGCGAATCACAGAATTATGTTACAAGAGATGGAAAATATATAAGACAACATTTCTTCGGTAAATATCCAGAATTATTAAAACTCGTTGAACATTATACTGATGAACAATTAGAAAAAATGAAACGTGGAGGTCACGACCCTGAAAAAGTATATGCTGCTTATAAAGCAGCGGTTGAACATAAAGATGCACCAACAGTAATTCTAGCAAAGACTGTAAAAGGTTATGGGCTTGGAGAAGCTGGGGAAGGTAAAAATATTACTCATCAACAAAAAAAATTAAACGAAGAAGAATTAAGAGAATTTAGGACCAGATTTTCAATTCCAATAAGTGATGAAGAAGTTTCTAATGCTCCTTTCTATCGTCCTCCAGAGGATTCCCCGGAAATTCGATACTTGAAAGAAAGAAGAAAAGCTCTTGGTGGGTATATTCCTAAAAGAATAATTAAAGCAGCTCCTTTGAAAACACCATCTGAAGAATTATTTGAAGAGTTTTATAAAGGTTCAGATGGACACGAAGTTTCAACAACTATGGTTTATGTTAGAATTCTCTCTAAACTATTAAAGGATAAAGAAATAGGTCATTTGATTGTTCCAATTGTTCCAGATGAAGCAAGAACATTTGGAATGGAAGCACTATTTAGACAGGTGGGAATTTATTCTCATGTGGGACAGTTATATGAACCTGTTGATAAAGACACACTCCTATATTACAAAGAAGCTAAAAATGGTCAGATACTTGAAGAAGGAATTACAGAAGCAGGAGCTATGTCTTCTTTCATTGCTGCTGGAACAGCTTATTCGGTGCATGGAATAAATACTATCCCGTTCTTTTCATTTTATTCAATGTTTGGATTTCAAAGAGTTGGAGATTTAATTTGGGCTGCGGGCGATATGCGTTGCAGAGGATTTTTACTTGGTGCAACAGCAGGCAGAACAACTCTTGCTGGAGAAGGTCTGCAGCATCAAGATGGACATAGTCATCTTCTTGCTTATCCTGTTCCAAATCTTTTAGCTTATGATCCAGCTTTTGCATATGAACTTGCTGTTATTATTCGTGATGGTATTTATCGAATGTATGAAAAACAGGAAGATATATTTTACTATATAACTATAATGAACGAAAATTATGTTCAACCTCCGATGCCTGGTGATGTAAAAGATGGAATATTGAGAGGTATGTATAAATTCAAAGTTAGCGAAATGAAAGATCAAAAACTAAAGGCTCATTTACTTGGAAGTGGTACAATCCTAAATGAAGTAATTAAAGCAGCAGAAATTCTGGAAAATAATTATAAAGTTTCTACTGATATTTGGAGTGTGACAAGTTACAAAAATCTTCATCTTAATGCTCAAGAAATTGAAAGATGGAATATGTTTCATCCTGACCAACCAAAGCTTCCATACATCTCAGAAATTACAAAAGGAGAATCTGGTGTATTCGTAGCTGCTTCTGATTATGTACAAATTATTAAAGATGCAATGGCTAAATGGCTGCCAGGTCCACTTCATTCTCTTGGAACTTATGGATTTGGAAGAAGTGATAGCAGAGCTGCTTTAAGAGACTTTTTTGAAGTTGATGCTAAACACATTGTTTATGCAACTTTATATTCTTTATATAAAGAAAATAAAATTAAACTTGATGTTGTTAAAAAAGCACAAAATGAACTTGGAATTAATCCGGATAAACCAAATCCGGCAAAATCATAAAAATTTTTTAACAAAATTGGAATTCTAAAATGATAGTAGACTTTAAACTTCCTCATCTTGGAGAAAATATTAGTTCAGCAGATATTATAAAGGTTCTTGTTAAAGAAGGTGATAAAATTGAAATTGATCAGATTATTGTAGAAATCGAGACAGATAAAGCTACAATTGAAGTGCCTTCTGAGGTAAGTGGAATTATCAAAAAAGTTCATGTCAAAGAAGGAACTAAAGCTAAAGTTGGTGAACCATTAATATCTGTTGAAGTAGCTGAAGAGGATAAATCAAAAATTGATAAATTGGAAAAAGTATCAGAAGAATCAACTTCTGAGCAAGTGCAGTTAACTTCTCAAACAGCTCATACTTCAGCTGAAATTGAAAATAAAAAAGCAAAAGCTGAATCAAGTCCATTGCATTCTGAAATTAAAGAAGTAGTTAAAGAACATACTCACATGCCTCAGGTTATTGATATTCCTCAAGATATTGTAAAAACTATAGTTCCTGCTGCTCCATCAGTAAGAAGATTTGCCCGTGAAATTGGAATTGATATAACACAAGTAAGAGGAAGCGGTCCAAAGGGAAGAATTACAATTGATGATGTTAAAGCTTATGCAAAATTATTAAATGAACAAATTCAAAAAGGAGGAATAGTTCCAGGTGTTCAAGTTGGAATTTCTAAAGAACCTTTACCAGATTTTTCAAAATGGGGCGAGATAGAACGTTTGCCAATGAGTAATGTGCGTCGTAAAACTGCGGAACATCTTTCTTATGCATGGAATACTGTTCCTCATGTTACACAATTCGACAAAGCTGATATTTCAGAAGTAGAAAAATTTAGAAAACAGTATAGCAATAAAGTTGAAACTGCAGGAGGCAAGTTAACTGTAACAGCAATTTTGCTAAAAGTAGTGGCATCGGCTCTTAAAATATTCCCTCAGTTTAACTCAAGTGTTGATATGGAGAAAAATGAAGTTATCTATAAAAAATATATTAACATCGGAGTAGCAGTTGATACAGAAAAAGGGTTGCTTGTACCAGTAATTAAGGATGTAGATAAGAAAAATATAACACAGTTAAGTATAGAACTTTCGGAAATTTCTCGAAAAGCACGCGATAAAAAATTGTCTCTTGAAGAAATGCAGGGGGGATGTTTTACAATTTCAAATCTTGGTGGTATTGGTGGAACTTATTTCACTCCAATTGTAAACACACCAGAAGTAGCAATTCTTGGTGTATCTAAATCTGTTTTTGAACCAGTTTATGTAGATGGCGAATTTAAACCAAGATTAATGTTGCCTCTTTCATTGTCGTATGACCACAGAATTATAGATGGTGCTGATGCAATTAGATTTCTAAGATGGATTGTTAATGCTCTTGAAAATCCACTCTTAATTTTTCTTGAAGGCTGATTATTTAATTACAAATTGTTTTCTGAAAATTAAACCGATGTTTATTTCATAAATGAATAATTTTTGTTTTGATTTTTTTCTTTGAAAAAGTAAATAGAAATAAAATTTAATAATTAAAAAAAACCAATCAATTATTTGTGTATTGAATAACAAAAGAGATTAAAAAATATGTCAACAAAAACACAATTAGCAGTAATTGGAGCCGGACCCGGCGGTTATGCTGCTGCATTTTTAGCTGCAGATTTAGGAATGCAGGTTACACTAATAGATATGGAAAAAAATCCAGGTGGAGTTTGTCTTTATCGTGGATGCATTCCATCAAAAGCATTGCTTCATGTAGTAAAATTAATTAATGAAGCAGAAGAAGCTAAAAAGTGGGGAGTTGAATTTGGCAAACCCAAAATTGATATCAATAAAATTCGTGATTTTAAAAATAGTGTTGTTAATAAATTAACAGGCGGACTTGGTCAACTTTCCAAACAACGAAAAGTTAATTATATAAATGGCAAAGCTTCATTCCTTAATTCGAATGCTTTATCTGTTACAAAAAATGATGGAACTGTTGAAGAAATTATATTTGAAAAAGCAATAATAGCAACGGGCTCTGTGCCTGCTTCAATTCCAGGTATTTTAACTAATTCACAAAGAATTATGGATTCTACTGCAGCTTTAGAATTAAATGATATTCCAGAAAAACTTCTTGTTATTGGTGGAGGTTATATTGGATTGGAGTTAAGCACAGTATATGCAACTCTTGGAAGTAAAGTAACAGTTGTAGAGATGATGCCTGGACTTTTACCGGGTGCAGACAGAGATTTAGTTGCTGTTCTCGAAAAAAGAATTAAAACAAAATTAGATTCAATTTATCTTGAAACTAAAGTTATTGAGTTAAAAGAAACTGAAGAGGGAATAAAAGTTAAGCTCGAAGGAAAAAATATAGACAAAGCTGAGATGACATTTGATAAAGTTCTTATATCAATTGGAAGAAAACCGGTGACATCAGGATTTGGATTGGAAAATACAAAAGTCAAAGTAAATGAACGAGGTTTCATAATAGTTGATAAACAATTAAAAACAGATGACCCAAATATTTATGCAATTGGTGATGTTGTAGGAAATCCAATGCTTGCACATAAAGCAGCTGCAGAAGGTCGCACTGCTGTTGAAGCTATTCTCGGTCACAAAGTTGTATTTGAACCAAATGCAATACCAGCGGTAGTCTTTACAGATCCAGAAATTGCATGGACTGGAATAACAGAAACAGAAGCTCAGCAAAAAGGCATTAAGTATGAGGTTGTAAAATTTCCGTGGGGTGCAAGTGGTAGAGCTGCTACTCTCGATAGAAATGATGGTTTAACAAAATTAATAATTGAACCTGAAACAGAAAGAATTATCGGTGTAGCTATTGTTGGGGTAGGTGCTGGAGATATGATTGCTGAAGGTACACTTGCAATTGAAATGGGTGCGACAGTTAAAGATTTAGAATTAACAATTCATCCACATCCAACTTTATCTGAAACATTAATGTTTGCAGCTGAATTATATTATGGTCATGCTACAGATTTATATAGACCAAAACGAAAGTAGATTTAGAACCTATTGCATCTTTGATTGTTGAATGATTGCACAATTTTAAAAAAATGTATGAATACTAAAATTTTCCTTTTCTTTCTTTTAACCTCATTGGTTCATGCTCAAAATTATGATTGGGTTCGCCACGACTCTTTAGTCAAGGCTGGTGTAAATCAAATTTATGGTATTGAATTTGACAAAGCAGAAAAAACATTTGATATTGTAATTAAAGAATATCCAAATCATCCTTCGGGAAAATTTTTCAAAGCAATGATTACATGGTGGCGTATTTTACTCAATTTAGAAGATGAAAGCATGGACCAGAAATTTTATAACCAGTTGCAAGAAGTAATTGACATGTGTGATAAAATTCTTGATAAGAATCCTAAAAATATTGATGCTATTTTTTTCAAAGGCGGCTCTATTGGTTTTAGGGGAAGATTACTTGGAATTCGTGAAAACTGGATTAAGGCTGCACTCGATGGAAAAGAAGGTTTAGATCTTGTTTATAGAGCATACAAAGCAGACCCAAAAAATGTAGATGTTCAACTTGGTTTTGGTATTTATCATTATTATGCTGAGGTAATTCCACAAAGATATCCAGCTGTTAAACCTTTCATGGTCTTTTTCCCTCAAGGTGATAAGAAAAGAGGATTAAAAGAACTTGAAAATGTTGCATGGAATGGAAGATACGCAAGAATAGAATCAAGATATTTTTTAATGACACTTAATTTTCAATTTGAAAATGACATGGACGAAGCACGAAAATGGGGCAGACTTCTTCTTTCAGATTTTCCTAATAATCCTAACTTTCAGAAATATTATGGTTTAACTTTTGTTAAGGAAAATGATTACAAAGAAGCAGCAAAAATTTTTAGAGATATCTACAAAAAGTGTGAAAAAGGTTTTCAAGGCTACAACAAAAGATTTAAACGAGAAGCAAGTTATTACCTCGGCATGGATTATAAGATAAGTGAAAAAGTCGATTCTGCTATATATTATTTTGAGATATGCGAAAAACTTTCAAGAGAAATTGATAAAAAAACTGAATCTGGATTTTTAATCAATACGGTTTTGTATCTTGCAATGTTATATGACCAGAAAGGACAGAGAGATAAAGCAATTAGTTATTATAATGAAGTCCTTAGAATGAGAGACAGAAATAATTCTCATGAACTTGCAAGAATGTATCTTAAAGTTCCATATAGAAAATGAAAACTATAATCTTGTTGTAATTCCAAATCTGTGAAGTGAACCAATTGAACCTAATGACGAGTATGCATAATCAATAAAATAACTTGAAGCCTTGAAGCCAAAACCAAGGCTGAAACCTGCCAATCCTGCTGTTGTGCCAATTTTTAGTTCTCTTCTTTTTTCACTGTCATAACCTATGCGCAATTTAAAGCTCTGTCCAAGTTGAATTTCACTTCCGAATGTTATTTGTTTGAATCTAGAAAAAAAGTTATCCTGTTTTTCATTAAGATTATTAAACGACCAGTAGAATCTTAAAGGAACTCTTGAAAGTTGTTTTGAAAATCCAAGTCTAATGTCTAATGGTAAATCTTCTTTTGTATTAAAATAAGAATTCAATTGTGAGCCGAGATTCAAAATTGAAAAACCAAAATTCCATAAATGTTCTGGAATTTCATAATGCATTCCTAAGTCAACTGCAGCAGCAGTAGAAGAATAATTTTCAATTCCAGAGTAAATGAACTTGACATTAATTCCATAGTAAAAATTTTTATCAAGATGATTTCCATAACCAATTAATAAGGCAACATCACTTGCGCCAAAATGACCAAGTTTTAATCCAAGAGGGTCAGCCTTTGTAAAATTACCATAGTTAATGTATTTAACAGCTGCACTAAATTTCCCAATGGTTTCAAATTCTTTTGAAATAACAAATGAAGCGGAATTAATATCAACCAAATGTTTCAAAAAAGAAAATGAAGATTGATTACTTTCTAAAAAATTTATTCCGGCAGGATTATAAAAAACAACATTAGGGTCGTCGTTGTTAGCAACAAAACTTCCCGCAAGTGCAGCAGCACGGGGACTTAAATCAAGTTCTAAGAATTTGTAAACACTTTGTGAGAAAGAAATAGTTGTTGTTAAAAGAAATACAAATATTATTTTTGCTTTTGTCATAATTCTCTATTTTTGATGCACGATTTTAAAGATAATCATTTATAAAGGCAAGGTAATAAAAAACTTTTTGAATCTTGCGGAACAATAAGAAATCTAATTCTGTTAGAAATGCAAAAGTTTTTATTAATAATGAAATAAAGGAAAGGAGATAAAATGAACAGCGTTAAAACTGTAATTCTAATGACTGCTATGATGGTATTATTTATTTTAGTGGGGAATTTAATTGGCGGTCAATCAGGAATGATGATTGCATTTATAATTTCACTTGCATTAAACTTTGGTTCATATTGGTTTTCAGATAAAATTGTATTAGCAATGTATAGAGCACATGAAGTTACGAGAAGTGAATTTCCAGAATTATTTAATATTGTAGAAAAGCTATCTTCAAAAGCTAATTTGCCAATGCCAAAAGTTTATGTGATTGATAGCCCAACACCAAATGCATTTGCGACAGGTCGTAATCCACAAAATGGGGCAGTCGCAGTAACAACTGGAATAATGAAAATTCTTAATAGTGATGAACTCGAAGGAGTAATTGCTCATGAATTAACTCATATTAAAAACAGAGATATTCTTGTAAGTACAATAGCCGCAACACTTGTTGGAACTATTACATTTATTGCCCGCATGGCAGGTTGGGCTGCAATGTTTGGAGGAAGCAATAGAGATGACAGAGACAATGGAAATATTTTTTATGAATTAGCTCTCATAATTATTGCACCAATAGCTGCAATGTTAATTCAACTGGCAATTTCGCGTTCGCGTGAATTTATGGCAGATGAAGGTGGTGCATTAATTTCTGGAAAACCTCTTGGCCTGGCCTCTGCTTTGAATAAATTATCTCAAGCAAATGAAATGATTCCAATGCATAATGCGGGAGCTTCTTCTGCACACATGTTTATTGTAAATCCTTTGAGTGGTAAATCTTTTGTTAAATTATTTTCTACTCATCCACCGGTGGAAGAAAGAATTGCAAGACTCAAAGAAATTGCAAGCGGAAGAAGATAAAGTAAGTTTATAGTCAGTATTAATCTTGAATATTTTATTTAATTAATAGTTGTTTAATGAAAAAAAAATATCTGATACTTTTAGGATTTATTTTTGTTAATTATTCAGTATTGTTTTCTCAAACAAATTTTGAAATATGCTGTCAATTAATTAATAAGTCCATAAAAAGTATAGATTCTTTATTAAATAAAAATGATGATGCAATTAAACTTGATATCATTCTGCCATCTTCTTACGAGGAATTAAGACCATATATTATAAATTCATTTTTAAGTAATGGATTTAATTTGTTGAAGGATTCTTCAAAGGTAAATCTAATTTATGCCTTAACTGATATTAATGTTAGTTACAATAATTTTAATCGACTTAGTTTTTTTGGTGATGATGAATTGATTAGAGAAATTTCGATAAGTGGTTCAGCAATTTTTATTAATAAATCGCAAGAGCCTTATAAATTTTATTATAATTATTCAGATACAGTTAAATATAATGATATAGAATCACTCGAAAACAAAATTCTAAAATTTACTCAAGGAAAAATTCCTGAACAGCCGTTATTAAAAAATTTAATTCAACCAATAATAATTGTTGGAGTGTTAATATCGACAGTAATTTTATTTTTTACAGTAAGAAGTAAGTAGTCCTTCTAATTTTTTTAGCATAAATGATTTAGTTATCTTTACACTTGAATCAATTTAAAATTCGGAGTTGTCTTGGTAAGAAGAATATTTCTTTTTTTCATAATAGTATTATTAATTGCAGCATGCTCTGGAACCGTTGATACTTCAAAGTTTAGCGCCGAGGAATATTTTAAGTATGCATTAGAACTTTTTAACAAAGAAGATTATGAACAAGCTGTGATAGAATTCCAGAATATTTTGATGCAATTTACTGGCAGTACAATTAATGATGATGCTCAATATTATCTTGGAATGACATATTTCAAAAAAGAACAATATCTGCTTGCCGCTTATGAATTTAGCAAATTGATTCAGAACTATGCAACAAGTCCATATGTACCTGATGCTCAATTTATGCTTGCAGAATCTTATTATAGGTTATCTCCACCATATCAGCTTGACCAATCTTATACCAAAAAAGCAATTGAAGAATTTCAGGCTTTTATAGATATTTTTCCATCGAATCCAAAAGTCGAAGAAGCTGAAAGAAAAATAAAAGAGTTGAACAATAAACTTGCTCAGAAAGATTTTCAAAGTGCATTGATTTATGAAAAAATGGAATATGACAGAGCAGCAATGAAATATTATGAGCAGGTTTTCGAAACATATCATGATACAAAATATGCCCCTATTGCATTATATAATAAAATTAAAATTGAGGTAAGGAAAGGTTTAATAAACGAAGCACTCGCTGATATCAGCATTTTTTTAAGTAGATATCCTGATGATGTCAATGCAAATGAAATTAGAAAGTTAGAAACTGAATTGACTAATAAACACAATGAACTCACAACAGAGAAAAAGTAAAAAGGTAAAAGATTCTATTGTTACAATGACAGAGCTGGTTTTGCCTAATCATACAAATCAGCTTGGAAATTTGCTTGGAGGGCAATTAATGCAATGGATTGATATTTGTGCTGCACTTTCAGCTTCAAAGCATTCTCAAAGAGTATGTGTTACTGCTTCTGTTGATAAAATTGATTTTCATCACCCAATTAAAGTTGGACAGGTTGTGACTATAACTGCACGAGTCAATCGTGCTTTTAGAACATCTATGGAAGTGGAAGTAGATGTTTATGCAGAATCACACACAGAGGGCACAAGAGTTCATACTAATTCTGCTTTCTTAACATTTGTAAGCGTTGATAATAATGGTAAACCAGTAGAAACATTTGAAATTATTCCAGAAACTGAAGATGAAAAAAGAAGATTTGAAGAAGCACTGCAAAGAAGACAAAAGAGACTTAATGCAGGGTAAATTCACCTTATTATTTTTATTCATTTCACTTAATATTTATGCTCAAATTCCATTAAATGGTTTTTGCAGATTTCGTGAATTTTCTACAAAAGCCAATGTTTCAAATATTATTGCAGTTGATGTAAATAATGACGGCTGGCGTGATTTAATTACTTTTTCCAATCAAAGTAAAAATTATAATGTTCAAATCTGGGCTAAAGAAAAATTTTCAAATCCATCAGAGAGATTTTTAAATTTCTCTCTTTATGATTTGAAACTAAAAAGTGCTCAAGCTAAAGTTACTAAAAAGTATGTTTACCTTTCGAGAAAAGAACGACTACTTGGTACATCTTCTTTTTCTTCTACAGGAAATATGTTAATCAATTCAAAAGTGAAATTGACAGGATTCGCTTCAGATTTTGACATGCAGGACATAGATAATGATGGAATTAGTGAAATATTAGTTTATGGAGGTGCTTATGAAGGATTATCAATTTTTAATGAATCAAAAAATATTTTGATTGAAAAAAAAATTAATGCCAATCGAATCTTTTCTTATGCATCATTTATTGACCTTGATTATGATGGTTTTAACGATATAGCTGCTGTTGATTTATTTACAAATTCAATAATCTTTTTTTATAATAATCGAGCTGGCAATTTTAAGGAAAGCAGAACTTTGAATATTTTTAGTGATATTAAACAATTTAAAGTTGCTGATGTAAATTCAGATGGATTTAATGATTTGATGTTTGTTGACGGGAATCAATTTGTAATTCTTAAAGGTGATTCTGTTTCATCTTTCAGCAAAAAAGTTTTTATCAAGTGCCCTGTCCCTCCCGATAAATATATAATTTTTGATTTTAATGCAGATGGCTATAACGATATTGCTTTTATCAATAGAGATTCAGGAACTCTTTACATTATTTATTCCAAGAATACCGAGTCTTTTTATTATCCGGTTCTTTATTTGAAGCGAAATGGTATTATTGACTTAGAAGGTTTTGTAGACCGTGGTGGAAGAAAACTTGTAGTTTTAGACCAATATGGAAAAGTTTATTTGATTGATAAAGTTATTTCCTTAAATGATGATTTAGCAATTTCACTTCAATCAAAATTAGGAACTATCGGAAGTTTTAGTTATATGTATCAAACAATGCGTGGATTATTCTTTCTTGATGAAGAAGAATTGAGCTTAAATGTTTTACTCGGAGGTAGAGGAAATTATTTTGAAAGATATTTTAAAATTCCATTGTCCGAAGCATATAAAAAAGTGTTTGTTGATGAAACTGATATAGAAAGCAGAACATTTTATTTTTATTCACCAAATAATTCTGTAATTGAAATAATCAAAATAAATTTTGAAAAAAATGATATCACAAGAAGAATCTTATATGCAAGTGGAAATATTTTAGAACTGAAAATTATAAGTGACACTCAAAATAAACGGCAAACAATTTTTGTTCTGTCAGAAAAGGAGAGAACTCTTTTTATTGAATCATTTGAGTATAGAGATTTCAGGTATGTCAAATCTGGACTCGAAGAAATTTCTCGTAATGTCGAGGAAGCTACACT
>JARYLX010000279.1 GCA_029907415.1 Melioribacter sp. | reverse complement strand
ATGAACGGAGATATTACTGTTGAAAGTGAGCTTGGAAAAGGTTCAACATTTAGTATAATTTTACCAGGGACTAAAATTCAAGAAAGTGATAATATTAATAAGAACAAACCTTTAACAGCTATTTCAGAAAGAAAAACTAAAGATATAAAACTCCATAGAAAACCTAAGATATTAAGCATTGAAGACAATTTGCTAAATGCAGAATTAGTATCACTCTTTTTACGTGACATTTGTGATGTTGACAGTGCTCATAATTATTCACAGGCTATAGAAAAAATCAAAAATAATAAGTATGAAGCAATTCTTGTGGATATAAATCTTGGAAGTGGTCCGAGTGGTATTGATTTTGCAAAAGAAATCAAAAAGTATCCTGAATACAAAAATCTGCCCCTTATTGCTATAACCGGCTATGCATTACTTAGAGACGAAAAAAAACTTTTAAATGACGGTTTCGATTATTATCTCGCCAAACCATATGATAAAGAAGACCTTATCAATATTTTAATACAGGCAATAAAATTCGAAAAGAAAAATTAAGATTGTAACTATTATTTCTATCATCATTTTCAACTTTTTAAATGTTTTATATAAGATTGTGTAACAATTATAAATTAACAAATTAACTCATGCACCGTCCCTTGTTAGAGTCCAACAATGATTTATTCATAAAAAATTTTTATTCATTCTTTCTATTAGAGATTCTACTCCATATTTGACTGGCAGAATTACTTTTTCATATTTTCATTCATTCTCATTCTGATGAGACAAACCGTAATTCTCTTCTCTGTCATTCTAAGGAGTCCGCCGTTATTATCTCCTCTATCATTCTGAGGAATCCGCCACTATTTTTTCCCCTGTCATTCTGAGAAAGCTGCGGTAAGGCGGACGACGAAGAACCTAAAACAATATTATATTTAATAGATTCTTCCTCACCTTCGGTGAGTCAGAATGACAATTCTACTTTTTCCTGTCATTCTAAGGAGTCTCGACGTTAGGCGGACGACGAAGAATCTAATTCCAATTTTGCGTTTAAGGGATTCTCAATATCAAATGCTTCATTTACTTTTTCTATTTAATCATCATAATAAATTCACTCGATCATTCCTCAATTAAAAAAGACTGCGTGATAATTATAAAGCGAAATCTATTTCGATAATAAACAATGTAAAAAATTTTCTTTTCGCAATAAACGAGATAAATTTCGCGTTAAATTGATATTATCGCGCAGTCTCTCAGGAGGGAGGACCGCATTTTTATGCGGTCCTTTTATGAAATATTCAGGGCAATAATTTTTTGAGGCACTTTATTATCGTTAAAAAATATTAAAACTTTATAGCGATAACCTTACAGCTGCATCCTAATTTTGATTAATTTGTTTTGTTACTTCAATTCCAAGTTGTTCCATTCTATAGCGAAGTTTGGAACGAGATAATCCTAAAATTTTAGCAGCTTTTACCTGATTGCCATTTGTAATTTTAAGTGTCTTTTGAATTAAAGCCTTTACGACCTGATCCATCTTAATTCCTTTAGATGGAATTTGCAGTATGAATTGGTCACTGTTTTCTTCAATATTACTTTTACTATCAATTAAAAAGCTAAAATGATGTTCACTCAAAACATTATCTTCACATAAAAGAACAACTCTCTCCATAACATTTCTTAATTCTCTAATATTTCCCTTCCAGTGATATGATTTAAGAAGCTCAAGTGCACCAGAATCAATGCCTGTTATTTCTTTATTAAACTTCTGATTAAATTCTTTTAGAAATGAATAAGCGATATATGGAATATCTTCTTTTCTTTCTCTTAAAGGAGGAATATAAATTTTTACAACATTTAATCTATAAAACAAATCTTCTCTGAAATTCCCTTTTGCTACTTCTTCTTCGAGATTTCTATTTGTAGCTGCAAGAACTCTAACATTGACACTAATTTCTTTTTCTCCGCCAAGTCTATAAAATTTTCTTTCTTGAAGTACACGCAACAATTTAACCTGCATATCCAGACTTAATTCGCCAATTTCATCTAACAATAATGTTCCGTTATTAGCTAATTCAAATTTGCCGAGTTTTGTTTTTTGAGAAGCACCTGTAAAAGCTCCTTTTTCATGACCAAACAGTTCGCTTTCAGCTAATTCTCTTGGAATTGTTGCACAGTTTATGGTGATAAATGGAGCACTGCTGCGTGGACTTTTTTGATGAATATATTTTGCAAAAACTTCTTTGCCAGTACCGCTTTCTCCTTCAAGCAAAATTGTTGTATCTGGACTTTTAGCTAATTTTTCCACAGAATGAAGCAGTCTATGAATTTTTGTACTTTTCCCAAAAAAGTCTGGTGTTAATTCATCCTGCATCAATAATGTATGAAGTCTATCTACTTCTGATTTTAATCTTACATTTTCTATTGCTTTATCAAGTACAATTAACAATTGGTCTAAGTCAATTGGTTTAAGAAGAAAATCAAATGCACCTGCTTTAATTGAGGTTACAGCCATCTTTATGTCTGCATAACCTGTAATCATAATTACAGGAATTGAAGGATATTCTTTTTTAATTGTTTTTAGAAGGTCAATTCCATTATGAGTAGTAAGATATATATCAAGAAGAATAACATCGGGTTGAAATTCTGCAATGTATTTTTTTGCTTCGTTGGCATCCAGGCATGCCTGCACATCAAAGTTTTGTTTTGTCAAAACTTTCTTCAACGAAGAAGAAACTAAATCATCGTCATCAATTATTAATACTTTCGGAATCATAGTTTTCAATTATCGTTTGTAACTAAAGAATTAAACTTTACAAAAAACTTTGAGCCTTTACCATATTCAGATTCAAAATTTAATTCAGCATTTATTTCTTCAAGCAATCTTTTGCATACTGTTAATCCCACACCAGTTCCTTTGTCTTTGCTTGTAAAAAATCCTACTAAGATTTTTTCCTTATCTTCTGGCTTAATTCCACATCCAAAATCTTGAACTTCCCATAAAACAATAATTTTATCATTATCAATTTTTCTTTTTGTCCTTACAATAACTTCCCCCCTCTCGTATGACGCTTCAATTGCATTGTTAATCAAATTAATAAATACCTGCAGTAATTTATTTTCATTAGCATATATTGATGGAATATTCTCATCCAATTCTTTAATGATTTTAATCCCCCTTTTTGAAGCTGTTATGCTGACAATTTCTATTGTCCTATCTGTAATTGCATTAATCGATATTGCTTTTTTTGTATCAGGCGACTTGCGTGTAAAATCAAGAATGTCACTAATAATAAAATTTATTCTTTCGAATGCTTCGAGCGAAGATGTAATTGATTCTTGAATTTCACTTGATAATTCATTCTCAAACATTTTCATGTAATCAAGATTCAGCTTGATTACAGTTAGCGGATTCCTAATCTCATGCAATAAACCTGCTGTTAGTTTACCCAATATCGTAAGCTTATTATTCTGAACAAAATCTTCCAATTTCTTGATATGTATCTATTATAAGAAAATATTTATAACAAAAATACAAAAAGATTTTTTATTTATTAAACAATGCAAGTATTTATTAAAAGAATATGCTTAGGAGAAAAGTCTTACCAAAATTACTTCTGCAATTGATTATTTCTGAAGTAATCAACCGTTTCCTTTAATCCTTCAATTAAAGTATTTTCAGGGTAATAATTTAATTGTTCTATAGTTTCTTTAATGGAAGCCATACTATGTTTTATATCTCCTTTTCTTTCTTTTTCGTATATAATCTTACTTTTACTGTTTGTTAATTTAATAATTTCCCTTGCAATCTCATTAATTGAAATTGATTTACCAAGAGCTACATTAAAAACTCCAGAAACTTTATCATTCTTTGCTGCAAGTATATTTGCTTTT
>JARYLX010000278.1 GCA_029907415.1 Melioribacter sp. | reverse complement strand
TAAAATATTCTACTTTTCTTGCATAAAAAAAACCTGTTCTAAAATTTACTTCATCCGAGAACCATAACTTAAAATCAAAAAATAAAGTACCGCCAAAACTTGTTACTGACGTTGTATTCCCTTTTATTTCTCCCAATCCAAAATTAAATCCAGCATTAAAATTTTTAATTTGTGCATTCAGGCCAACTGTATTGAAAAACAGTATTATGGCAATAAGATATTTCTTTTTCATCATAATCAACATTGAAAGAATTTGCAAAGAAAATTACAAAATAATTTTTGAATCTTTTTGAAAATCATTTCATCTAACCGAATAAAAATAAGGTTAATTATGGCAGTAACTTCTCAACCAAAGGTAATAATTTTTTCTACTCCAACATGCAGTTTTTGTAATGCAGCAAAAAGATATTTCAGAGAAAAAAATATTCGATTTACTGATGTTGATGTTTCTAAAGACGAAGCAGCAGCAAGAGATATGATGCGAAGAACAGGTCAAACCGGTGTTCCTGTAATTTTAATAAATAATAGACCAATAATTGGATTTGATAAACAGAAAATTAATCAGATGTTAAACATAAAAGATTAGGAGACCACTATGAAAATTAAACCACTTGACGACAGGGTTCTCGTTGAACCAATTGAAGAAGAATCAAAAACTACTTCGGGAATTATTATTCCTGATACAGCAAAAGAAAAACCAAGAATGGGAAAAGTTATTGCTGTAGGAACTGATGAAGACTTGCGTGAAAAAATTAAAGAAGGCGACCGAATTTTATTTGCAAAATATGGCGGTGAAGAAGTAAGTGCTAATGGCAAGGAATTAAAAATTATCTCCCGCTCAGATATATTAGCAGTAGTAGAAAATTAGTCAATTGGTGCCCCCTATAAAAAGCGGTATGAGTCATGTATTCATGCCGCTTTTAATAATAAAGTGTTAACCAGTAAGTTAGTTTCTCGCTGTCTGTTTTTTCGACTCTATGTTTTACATGTGCGGGTATGATAAGATAATCACCGGGTTTTAATTTTATTGAATAATTATCTTCAAATAATATCTCGGCACTTCCACTCAAGAGTAAAACAAATTCATTTTGTGTCTGGTTATACCAGAATCCTTCCGGTGAAAAATGTGCTTTTGATATAATTCTCTCCAAACGAAAATTTTCATTTAGAATAATATCTTCAAAAAATTCTTTTGATAAATCTTCCGGAACATTTTCAAAAATATTTCTTACTTCTATTTTCATTCTTAATAATCCACAATTATGATTTTCATTTCATTTGAAGATAATGCTTCGTGCAGAACAGCATCAATTTCGAATGGGTCATCTGGATTTGAAATACTGAGTAAATATTTTTCATAACCTGCAAGAATATGTCTTAACAATTTTCTATGAATTGGTTGATTGCCTGTTGCTGCAGCTTTTTTGTTATAAAATATAACAACCTTCAAAGGTATCTCTCTATTAAATGCTCCGAGAAGACCAAGATTTCCTGCAGATATAAAACTGAAATCACCTGTTAATGCCCATACATTTTTTTTGCCTGCTAAGTATGCACCAATTGCAAGTGGAATACTTCCTCCCATATATGTTACAATATCTATACTGTTATAAGGAGGAAATGCAAAAGAACTTGATGAGCCTGTATCTCCTGTTGCAATATCTCTCTTAATATTTTTAAAAACATTAAAGAAAGGAATGTACTGAAGAGCTCCTTCTTTAGCTTTTTCTGTTAAACTATCAGGAACAAAAGGCAATTCCGGCCGAACTACTGTCTCAAGATTTCCATTTAGCTTTTTGGCAATAAATAATTTATACTGATAATCAGCAAGAAGTGGGCTTACAACATGTGAATAAATATTTCTTTCGTATGAAAAATTTCTTTTAAGATTCTGTTTTGGAGTAAATTCTATTTCTAATTTCGTATTTAATGCATCAACAATAACAGCAACAGGCATCTTTTTTCTTTCAGACTCAAAAAATGCATTGACTATATCATCATAAACTGTTTCGTTTCTTGAAGTAATAAATGGCATACTCATGCCTTCAAGAATTGGGGCTATTTCAAGTATATTGTCAGAATGTTTGCCTGATTTATCATCAAAAATTATTGTAACAAATCCTGCTGTTAGTTCTGTATACAGTGAGTCACTCACACTGTTTGCGGCTTTCATTAATCCATGAGCTTTCATCAGAACAGCTGCACGTTTTCCAAGAATGCTTGCACCATGAGAAATTGTGTATGCAACTTCTTCATGAAATGACATTTTAAGACTTCGCATTGTTAACTCATTATAAAATTGAAATGTTTCACTTGCTCCGTAGCCGGGAACAAATGTAACTATTTCAACTCCCAAATCATTCAGGGCATGAGCTATAGCTTGATAAATTGTTGCTTTCATCTAATAAATAATAAAATTAGTTTTATACTAAGATAAAATAAATTCTGTATTTTTATTGCTGAAAATAATATTTAATCTACTATAATTTTAACTGACTTCCATTTTTATCACTTTTATTTTTTGTAATCTTTAGATATTATTAATGATTGATAAATATTTTTAAAGTAATATGCTCAATAAAACTTTTTCATATGCTATAATTCTTCTTCCTTTATTTCTAATTTCAAAATTATTCAGCCAAACAGAAAATGAGATAATTGCAAAAGCAGGAAATATTAAAATTACTAAGAAGGAATTCATTGAACGTTATGAATTTTCTCCCCACGCGCAAACAGAAGATGCTTTTGACACAGCAACAATAAAAAGAGATTTCTTATATACTCTTTTAGCCGAAAAATTACTCGCTCAGGATGCAATAAAACAAAATTTAGATAAATCCGAAGACTTCATTTATTTAATGAATTACATTAAAAATATTTTCCTTCGTGATGCACTCTATAAAAAAGAAATTAAAGACAAAATTGTAATAACTGATTCAGCTATTACTGATGGCAAAAATAAGATGTTCAAAACTCTCAAAGTAAAATTTATTTTTTCAGTTGATGAAAATGAAATTAAAGAAATTTATTCATCACTTCAGAATGGAGCATCTTTTGACTCAATTTTATCACTGCGACCGGAAAATTCAGAACAATTAAATTATGCCGAGGTAACTTTTGGAAACATGGCTCCAGAAATCGAAGAACAAATATTTAAGTTAACACCTGAAGAATTTACAATCCCAATAAAATTAAAAGAAGGTTGGTACATTTGTAAAGTTTATGATGTAATTAAAAAAAGTGACCTTAATTCTTCAGATATTTCAAAAATCAAAAGAATAATTGAATCAAGAATAGAAGACAAACTTTATGAGGAATTTTATAATAAATTTTTCAAAGGAATAACAATAAATGTTGACCGTCAATTATTTGATAAATTATCAAGTAAGATTTTTAATTTTATAAAACAAAATCAAAATTATTTCTTAGATAAAAAAAATAATAAACTAAGATTTTCAGAATTAGAGTTTTCTCAAATACAAAAATCTTTTTCAGATAAAGAAGTTAATCTTCCATTTGTAAAATTCGAAGATTCGCCAGTCACTTTAAAATATTTTCTTAAAAACATTGGGTTTACAGGAATAGAGTTCGATTCAATTAGCATTGAAGAGATCAAAAGCAAATTGAATAATTTTGTAAGCAGCTTTATCAGAAATGAACTTTATGCAAGAGAAGCACAAAAACGAGGTTATGATAAATTGCCAGAAGTTTATGAAGACTTAAATATGTGGAAAGATTATTATTTATCGCGCATAAGGATGAAAGAAATCTTCAAAGAACAAAATGTAAGTGATAACGAAGCAAAAGAATTTTATTTGAAAATGGACAGAACTATAGAAGAACCAGATAGTGTTAATATATTAGAAAAAAATTCAGAAAATCTTGAA
>JARYLX010000277.1 GCA_029907415.1 Melioribacter sp. | reverse complement strand
AATAATTCTTACAGCTGTTGTTTTATCATTTATAATTCCAATAGCAGCTTCATCGGCAATTATACCGGCAATAGTTTCACTTGGGGTATCACCGGGAATTGCAATCATATCCAAGCCAACAGAACAAACGGATGTCATAGCTTCCAATTTTTCAATAGATAAATTTCCTGATTGAACTGCACGAATCATTCCCATATCCTCACTTATTGGAATAAAAGCACCGCTCAAACCACCGACAGAAGAACTTGCCATAAGTCCAGCTTTTTTAACTGCATCGTTCAACATAGCCAGTGCTGCTGTTGTTCCTGGTGCTCCAACATCCTCAAGACCCATTGCTTTAATAATATCGGCAATGCTATCACCTTCGGCAGGTGTAGGTGCAAGTGAAATATCTACTATGCCAAAAGGCACCCCATTTTTTTCTGCTACTTTCCTACCAATTAATTCACCTGCTCGAGTAATTTTAAAGACCGTTTTTTTTATAACTTCAGAAAGTGTTTGAAAATCAACTCTTCCTGCTTCGCGAACTGCATCAAGTACAACTCCGGGTCCACTGATTCCAATATTAATTACAACTTCGGGTTCAGAAACGCCATGAAAAGCTCCTGCTACAAATGGATTATCTTCTACAGCATTTGCAAAAACTACCAATTTAGCACAACCAATCGAATCTTTATCTCTTGTAAGTTCAGCTGTCAACTTAATTATTTCTGACATCATAATTACTGCATCCATATTAATTCCAGCTTTTGTGGAAGCAACATTAACACTTGAACAAACTCGTTTAGTTTGAGAAAGTGCATATGGAATTGATTTAATTAATTCTTTTTCTCCGTTCGTCATTCCTTTTTGTACCAATGCAGAATATCCAGCAATATAATCTATACCAATTTCTTCAGCTATTTTATCAAGGACCTTAGCAATTTCGATAAATTCTTCTGAATGATATGAATCAAATGGTATTGAAATCGGGGTTAATGATATTCTTTTATTTGCTATTGAAATTCCAAATTGTGATTCAATTTCTTTTGCATTTTTTACATGATTTTTTGCAAAGCGAATAATTTTATCATAAATCTTCTGTTTTGTTACTTCAATATTTCTATCATAACAATCTCGTAAACTAATTCCCATTGTAACAGTTCGTATATCAAAATGTTCAATTTCTGTCATTCGAATAGTTTCAAGAATTTCTTCAAATTCATATTGCATATAATTTCCTGATATTTTTTTATTTACATCAATTAAGACATTTTGCGTGGTTCATATTTTAATCCAGACTACAATTTATATTCTGTGCATATATCTAAAAACATCTTCATGTTGCAGATAAATTTTTATTTTTAGTTCATCAGCAACCTTTGCCATTTCATTTTGAATTTCTTTTAAATCTTTGTTTGACGTAGAGATATCAATTATCATAATCATGGTAAAAAAATCGCCCATAATCCTCTGGCTTAAGTCCTGAATATCACAATTTGATTCAGCTAAAGCTTTTGTGACTGCTGCAACAATTCCAGGCTTATTCAATCCGAATGAAGTTAAAATAACTCTGCCTGAAGTAACTTCACCCTGTTTTAATCTCAAATCATAATCTGACATAGATTCAATTTTTTTTCGAACTGCCTCTTTAATTTCTGCCGGCGTTGCATCTCTTCCTAATTCATTAACAGTTTCAAAAGTAATTTTTCTAATTTCTTCTTCAGTAAGCTTCATGGCTTATTGCCTCTATATTCATTTTGAAGATAATTAAGAGCTCGATTTGAAACAGAGATATTTTTCTCAACCGCATATTGTTCTGCATTTTGAATATTTCCTCTGTAGAATCTTAACCATAATAAACTTCCTATTACTACACCATCAAATATTCTATTTTCTGAAAGAGAATTAGCAGTTAAATAACCAAATAAAATATTATATCCAAGTGACATTAATCCAGAAAATATGTGTCCTGTATAAATTTGTCCTGCACCAGGCAAAATATAAGAAATTACCTTAGCAAATGTAACCGAATATTTTTCTTTTATTACTCTTTGCGATAAAATTGATAATTCGTGATACGGTTCAAATTTATTGAAATAAAATTTTGCTTTTTCCCAATCATCGTTAAATATGTAAACCCACCCCTTCCAGTAGTTTAATGAATCAGATTGTTCGTTGAATTCTGAAGATTTCTCCATATCATTTAATATTTGCAGTGCTCTATCAGTTGTTCTTCTTAACAAGTTTGTTTTAACAATTTCAATTTTAGCTCTGAATTTTTCATTTTTACTGGAAGAATTAATTTCTGCTAAAGAAAAGTATTTTATTGCTTCATCAAATTTCCCACCTGACTTGTAGCATTTGCCAATATTGAAATTACAGACATATGAAAATGTTTTTGAGGTATCAAAAAATATTAATCTTTTATATTCAGTAATTGCATCGTAATATCTTTCCGATTTGAATAGTTCATTAGCATAGTTGAGTTGCTCTAATAAATTTTGTGCATAAAGCGGTGAAAAAATTAATAGAAAAAGAAAGAAATATTTTTTCATCAATGATTATCTCTCCAAAAAGTCAATTTTGGGTAAAAGAAAATCTCTTTGCTCAAAATAAAGTTTAACTTCATTTTTAAAATTAAATCTAACTCTCGCATTATAAATTTGTGCTGAAGCTACAGAACCATAAATGTTACCTGCATAAGTTAAAACTGAAAGACCTGTAAAGAGCCATCCTCTAAAATTATGGTGATGATTAAAATTATTGACAGCCAAAAAAACTAATAGTCCTGTTGCAGCAAATGCTGTAATGCCATCAGTAAATTCTCCTGTATAAACTTTTCCAAGTCCAGGTAAAAATGCCGATAACAATCCAGCTGTTGTTTGACTTTTGTAATTAGGATATTTTTTCATGAAATAAAATTTTTTAATTGAAGTATAATTTGAATCATCAAATGCAGAAAAAAATTCATTTGTATCTGGTAATATTGAATAATCAAATAGGTGTGAAATAAATTTCAATCTATTCAAATGTAATGCATACTTTTCGCTGGCATAAATTTGTTTTTCTGTTAAATCCCGAAAAGAAAAAAAATCCGATGAGTTATATAGACTCAACAAAAAATTTGCTCTGAAAAATTGAAGTTTTGCCTCTTCCTCAAGAGTTGAATTAAAAAACAAACCTTTGAAATTCTCTGCCGCTTCTTCATATCTTCCAATTTTTAAAAAACAATAAGCAAATTTAAAACGAACGGTGTCATTATTTTCGGTTTTCAAATATTCACGAAATTCATTTAGAGCTCTTAAATAATCTTTTTCTAAAAAAAGATAATTGCCAAATTTCAATCTATTTGTTGGTGAAAAAAAACTATTAAGATTTTCATGTGATTGTGCAAAACAATTACACAAAGAAAAAAGAAAAACTGAAAGAAAAATGAATCTATTTCTAATGAAAATATTGAACATGTTATTTAACAAAAGATGTTGGTGAATTATATATAATTTTCTGTGTAACTAAAGTATAATTATTAACCGGGTCATAAAATTTGCTGTTTTTGTATCGAGGGTAATGTAATGTCCCTTTGAAAAAATTTATATCGCGAGTAAATCTATCTACAAACATCAATGTGCCTTTAATTAGATTTGTTTCTTTGACTGCCTGAACAAAAAACTCTGAGCACGATGGACTAAACGGACAATTGTCCCCATCATAATCTGATATTAAAAGACTGTAAAAATTTTTTAGATGAACAATTACATTACTTTTAGAATCACTGTTAGCATCTGTGTCATCTTTTTCTAATTTTATTGAATAATTTACTTCATATTTCTCCCATTTAATCCAATCTGTTTGAGCTTTTAGTAAAGAAGACAGCATTAAAATAATTACTATGTTTTTCATATAATTCAATAATTATTAAAATCATAAATTAAAATAA
>JARYLX010000276.1 GCA_029907415.1 Melioribacter sp. | reverse complement strand
TTATTTTTTTATTTCTAATATTCTTCGGAATAATTAGGTCTGCACAGGTATAAACTAAATCATAATCATTGCTTAAGCCTTTGTAATCAACTTTTAATTCATTTTTCTTAAGATATTCTTCGGTTTGTTTTTTAAAATTGCCGCCAAGAATTGTAAAATCAAGAATTCCTTTTTTAGCAAGCCATCCTAAAAATCCATCACTATAGTAAGGAGTAAAATAACAATCATAATCCTGCATATGCATTGAAATTTTATGCATCATGGTAGTTTGATTTAATGAACCGCAGATGAATAAAATTTTCTTTTTCATAAATACCCGTTTTTAAAAAACAATATTAAAAAAAATTTATTAACCTTTTGTTACTCTAATGTTATCTTTTGATTAAAAAATTATTAAATCATTTACCAGCTCATAAAAATAATTTCAATAATATTCTTTATAAAAATATTGAACAGCAAAAACAAATTTAAACTTGTTAATGATTAGTTAATATTGTGTTAATATTCTCTTAACAAGGGAACTATAAATTTGTTATATGAAAAAAATAAAATTAGCACACATTTCCGATTTACATCTTTGTAAAAATTACAAAAAGCAAAATATTCGTCGTCTTCAACACTTAATTAAACTTGCTGTAGAAGAAAATATCGACCATTTAATTATTACCGGCGATATTTCAGATAACTCAAATGAAAATGACTATATAATACTAAGAAAGATTCTTGAAACAAACAAACTATTTAATTTTGATAAAACATCCTTAGTAATTGGGAATCATGATATATTTGGCGGCATTCAGTCAATTAATGATATATCTAATTTCCCATTAAAATGTTTACAGACAAATTATGAAGAAAAAATTCTTTCATTCAAAAATTATTTTAAAGAACTTTTTGAAAATACAATTACTGTTTCTAAAAACATTTACCCTTATGCAAAAATAATTGGGAATATTGTATTAATAGGACTCAACTCAATTGACAAATATTCAAAAGTAAAAAATCCTTTTGCATCAAATGGCAAAATTTCCAAACAACAAAAAAAAGAGCTAAAAAAATTATTCGACCTGCCTTCGATTAAAAGCAAATTAAAAATCATAATGATTCATCATCACTTCTATAAAAATAATGTAGAAGCTAAAAGTTCGTTCAATGCATTATGGAATAAAATAGAAAGCTACACAATGAAATTAAGAGGCAAGAAAAAACTGATTAAATTATTCAAGAAAAACAATGTCAAACTTGTTCTTCATGGTCACAGTCATGAATTAAAAGAATACAGCAGAAAAGGAATAAAATTTATAAATGCTGGCGGGTCAATAGAAAGCGATGAAAGATCAGAACCAGGTTTATTTATCATTGAAATTGATAATGAAAATATTAAAATCAATTTAAAGATTATAAATGCTGATAATAACAGCCATCAAAAAGAAAAAATTTATAATAAAGAAATATTTGCTACAGTCACCTCATAATTTCTCAAAATAACAAATCATTTTTTCAAATCTGAAAAGTAAATTCAATTTAAGCTCCGATTAGCCTGTTTACCTTTGATTATATGTCTTTAATCAAATATTTACCTGGAATAAATAATAATATTCAATAAAATTAATGGCATAAATTATGCGTTAGTAAGTATTCTGTTCTATTAAATGAGATACTTATGCTTTTATTAAATAATAAAAAAACTTTTAAGGGGGGGATTCATCCCAGAGATTATAAAGAATTATCAGAAAATCTTCCTCTGGAAATTATGCCAACTCCAAAACAAGTTATTATTCCTCTCTCACAACATACTGGAAAACCTGCACGACCTCTAATTAAAAAAGGGATGGAAATTAAAACTGGAGAATTAATTGCAGAGCAGAATGGTTTTATTTCTTCAAACATTCACAGTTCGGTTACTGGAAAAATTACAAAGATTGGTGAAGCAGTTTATTTCAATGGATTAATGAGAGAATCAATTTTCATTGAATCTTATGAAAACGAAGAATTTGTTAAACTGCCTCCTCTCGATTCTGAAAAAGTCACCTCCGAAGAAATAATTCAAAGAGTTAAAGATGCTGGAATTGTAGGATTAGGTGGAGCTGCATTTCCAACTTATGTAAAACTTTCGCCTCCGCCTGATAAAAAAATTGATTACATAATTCTTAATGGCTGCGAATGTGAACCCTATTTAACAAGAGATTATAGATTAATGCTTGAAAGAACTGATGATGTAATTTCAGGACTTCGATTAATTATGAAAGCTGCAAATGTAAAAAAAGGAATAATTGGGATTGAGGATAACAAAATAGAAGCCATCAATAAACTTGAAAAAGCTGTATCAAACTTTTCTGATATTACTGTAATTGCTCTTAAAACAAAATATCCGCAGGGTGCAGAAAAGATGCTAATTAAAGCAGCAACTGGAAGAGAAATTCCTCCTGGCAAACTTCCTTTTGATGTGGGTTGCATTATTCAAAATATTGGAACTGCTGTAGCCATTCACGATGCTGTAACAAAGGGAGAACCTCAAACAACTGCTGTTTTAACAGTTTCTGGCAAAGGAATTAACCAACCTAAAAATTTAATTGTTAGAGTTGGAACACCTTTAATTGATGTTTTAAATTTTTGTGGTGGCATTAAAGAAGATGCAGAAAAAATAATTTTTGGCGGTCCAATGATGGGCTTTGCTCAATATGATTTATCTGCTCCAATTACTAAAGCTACCTCGGGTATACTTGTTCTTACGGAAGACGAAGCATATCACTTTGAAGAAACAAATTGTTTAAGATGTGGAAAATGTGTTGAAGTTTGTCCTCTAAATTTAATTCCAACTCGATTGGTTCGCTTGGTTCAGTTTAAAAAATATGAAGAGGTGAAAAAACTTGGAATAACTACATGTATGGAATGTGGAACATGCACATATAGTTGTCCAGCAAATATTCCTCTTGTTCAATGGATAAGATCAGGAAAACAAAAAGTTGTTATCATGACATAGATATTTATATCCATTCATTAAATAATTAAAAAAATACTAAATATGAAATAAAATTAATCATGGAAAAATTAAACAGATTAGAATTAAGCAGCTCGCCGCATATTCACTCAAAGTGGTCAACAAAAAAGGTAATGTGGTTTGTTGTACTTTCATTACTTCCTCCTTTAATATCAGGTGTTATTTTCTTTGGTGTATATCAATTACTAATTGTTTCGGTCAGCATTTTCTTTGCTGCTATTACAGAAGCTATTATCAAAAAAATTCGTAAAAAGAAAATTACAATTGATGATGGAAGTGCAGTAGTAACTGGAATATTACTTGGATTAATTCTCCCTCCAAATTTTTCATTAACTGCAACTGCATTAGGAGCAATATTTTCAATAGCAATTGGCAAAGAATTATTTGGCGGACTGGGTTTTAATATATTCAATCCTGCATTAATTGGAAGAGCATTTTTACAGGCAGCTTTTCCAGTTGCAATGACAACATGGTCAAAACCAAATTTTTCTGTTGATACAATATCATCAGCCACACCGCTTGCTGCTTACAAATTCGATAGAATACTTACTAAACTTGAACCTATGATTATAGGAAACATTGGCGGTTCAATCGGCGAAACTTCTGCTATTGCAATTTTAGCCGGTGGAATTTTTCTAATTATTGTTGGAATTGTAAACTGGAGAATTCCTATTTCTATGATAGCTGGAATAATTCTTTTTGGAGGAATATTCTGGATAATTGACCCGATAAAATATCCAAATCCTTTATTCCACATTTTTGCCGGTGGTTTTCTTCTTGGAGCTTTTTACATGGCTACTGATTGGGTTACATCTCCAGTTACTTCAAAAGGAATGTGGATTTTCGGATTTTGCATTTCATTAATCATTGTTATAATTAGAATTTTTGGCGGTCTACCCGAAGGGGTAATGTATGCAATACTTATTATGAAT
>JARYLX010000275.1 GCA_029907415.1 Melioribacter sp. | reverse complement strand
AAAACCTCATTTTATTTATTTAATATTCTTCCATATCAATATTTCCGTCCCATAAATATTTCTTTGTTTCATTTACAATAATTTTATTTAGAAAAATTAGTGAAACCAAGTTTGGCAATGCCATTAGAGCATTTGCAATATCAGCAAATGACCAGACTATATTCAAAGTCATAACACTTCCAATAAAAACAAATATTACCCATAACCATCGGTAAGTTTTAATAAATTTTTGACCAAAGAGATATTCAATTGCTTTTTCACCATAATATGACCAACCAAGAATCGTAGAAAAAACAAAAGTTAATAGACCAACAGTTAATAATATTGGACCAATAAAAGGTATATCAGAGAATGCTTGTTTTGTAAGAATTGCTCCGTCATAACCTTTAGTCCATTCATAAGAATTAACAATTACGAGACCTGTAAATGCACAAACTACAACTGTATCCCAGAAAGTACCAGTCGAAGAAACCAGAGCCTGCCTAACAGGATTTTTTGTTTGTGCAGCTGCTGCAACAATTGGAGCACTGCCAAGTCCTGATTCATTAGAGAATAATCCTCTTGCAATTCCAAATCTTATTGCTTCTTTAACACCAGCCCCAATAAATCCTCCAATGACAGCATGACCTGTAAATGCACTTTTTATGATTAAGTAAATTGATTGTGGAATTGTATCATAATTTATTATTAACAAAATCATACATCCAATAATATAAAAGAACGCCATAAATGGGACTAATCTTTCACAAACTTTTGCAATTGATTTAATACCGCCAATTATAACAACTGCTGTTAAAAAAGCTAAAATAATTCCTGTTATAAATGAAGGAACACTAAATGTATCATTAAGTAAATGTGAAATAGAATTAGCCTGCACCATATTACCAATGCCAAAAGCTGTAATTGAAGTAAAAGCAGCAAATAAAATTGCAAGAGATTTATTGTTCATTCCTTTTTCAAGAACATACATTGGACCACCAGCCATCAATCCGTTTTCTGTTGTAATTCTGTATTTAACAGATAAAAGAGCTTCTGAATATTTTGTTGCAATTCCGAAAACTCCTGTAAGCCACATCCACAATACTGCACCCGGTCCACCCGAAGCAATAGCAGTTGATACTCCAACAATATTACCAGTTCCAATAGTTGCTGCAAGAGCAGTAGTAACAGCCCCAAATTGAGTTATATCTCCTTTGCCTTCTTGATTTTTTGAAAACGATATTTTAATTGCTGTTACTAAATATTTTTGAATAAACTTTAATTTAATTGTTAAAAATATGTGAGTGCCAAAAAGTAAAATTAATAATGGAACACCCCAGACTAAGTTATTTAATTGATTTAGGAAGTTTTCAAGTGATTGCATTATAATCCTGTATGTTTTTTACTCAATTATCTTTGAAATATAAATGGGAAACATATTTTTCCAGACCTGCCAATCATGACCACTAGCCGAATAAACATCAAATTGATGATTAATATTTTTTAAAGATAAAATTTCACTCATTCTTTTATTTTCATGAATTGCCAAATCCCATTCTCCTACCCCTAAAAATATTTTCATTGATTTAATTTTATCGAGATACCAATTATCTTCAAGATTAGGCATGTAATCAAATGGATTATTGAAATAACAATTATCATCATAATGACCAAAAATAAATTGCTTAATATCATAAAATCCCCCCATTGAAATTACTGAATTAATAACATCAGGATGACGAAATGCTAAATTCAAAGCATGATAACCACCAAAACTGCAACCTGCTACACCAACCACTTTTCTTTCTGTCTCATATTTTGCAAATTCAATTACTTCATTCAAAATTATTTTTTCATAAATGATATGTTTTTTTACACGCTCTGATGGATTAACATTAAAATTATACCAGCTTTCTAAATCAATAGTATCAGGACAGTAAATTTTTATTTTGTCGTTATCAAGAAAATTTTCAACAGAAGAAATTAAACCTGCATCCTTACAGTCAAAATATTTTCCTTTTTCTGGTGGGAATAAAATTATAGGATATCCTGAAGAGCCAAAAACAAGCATTTCTAAATCACGATTCAAATATTGCGAGTGCCACTTGTGATAGGATTCTTTCATTAATTTGTATATAATTTTTAAGCAAAGTTAAATAATAATAAATAATGTTGCAGATAAATTTTGGAAAAAATCATAAACAAAGATATTTTTGAGTAACAAAATTATGCGCCCGTAGCTCAACTGGATAGAGCAGCAGACTTCGGATCTGCGGGTTGAGGGTTCGAGTCCTTCCGGGCGTACAAAATTGAGTTGAAAATTTTGAGGGTTCTTTCAATTAATTTTCGTGAGAATTCATCTATAACTTAACTAAAAAATTTTATGTTATTTCCTGAATATGTTTATAAATTTATGTACTCAGCATTACAAGAAGCTCAAAGAGCTTTTGAAGAAAATGAAGTTCCTATTGGCGCAGTTATAGTATATCAGGATAAAATTATTGCACGCGGTTACAATCAAACAGAAAAATTAAAAGACCCCACAGCTCATGCAGAAATGATTGCTATTACAGCAGCTGCAAACTATCTCCAGAACTGGAGATTAAATGAATGTGATTTATATGTAACTGCTGAACCTTGTATAATGTGCACAGGTGCAATACTACTTTCAAGAATAAAAAATGTTTATTTTGGAACATACGAACCAAAATTTGGTGCATGTGGTTCTTTGTATAATATTATCGAAAACAATAAATACAATCATAAACCAAATGTATTTTCAGGAATTTATGCGGAAGAATCAAAAGCATTGTTAGAAAAATTTTTTTTGCAAAAAAGAGCATCAAATAATTAATTCTCTATTTTTGTCTATCAAAGCAATTCTATTTATTTTTGCACTCAAAATTTTAAAACAAATATAGAAAGGTTATGCAGATAATAATATTTGGCGCTCCCGGTGTGGGAAAAGGGACACAAGCAAAAATCTTAGCTTCAAAATTAAATTTAGCTCATATCTCTACTGGTGATATTCTTCGTGATGCAATTAAAAATGAAACTGAAATGGGTCTTAAAGCTAAAGAAATTGTACAAAGCGGTGGACTTGTTCCAGATGAAATAGTTGGTGGAATTGTAAAAGAAACATTAAAAGAAGAAAGATGCAAAAATGGTTTTATACTTGATGGTTTTCCAAGAACCCTTAATCAAGCAGAAATTCTTAGTAAAATCTTATCAGAATTAAACAATGAAAAACTTTATTTAATCAAGTTAGATGCAGATGATAATGTAATCATCAGCAGATTAAGTAACCGTCTTGTATGCAGTCAATGCGGAAATATTCTCAATAAAGATGAAGTAACAGAATATTTTAAATGTCCAACCTGCGGAGCAATTAATAGTTATATCAAAAGAAAAGATGATGATGAAGAGGTAATTAAAAAAAGACTGCAGGTATATCACGAAACAACATCACCGGTTTTTGATTACTACAAAGACAAAGCTTACATTATCGAGGTAGATGGAACACAGTCAATTGAAAATGTTACTAATGATATTCTAAAAAAATTAAATGCTAATTAATCTTTTTTCTTTAGAATAACCTTTACTGCTTTGCCATCTTCGAGTTTGATAATTTTAGTATCAAAAGAACGAATAAGTTCGTAGTTGTGTGTAGCAAATATTACTGTTGTTCCTCGTGAATTTATTTTTTTGAGAATTGATAAAATTTCATCTGCAGTTTCAGGGTCCAGATTGCCCGTGGGTTCATCAGCTAATATTAAAAATGGCTCATTAATAATGGCACGGGCAATAGCGACTCTCTGTTTTTCACCACCCGAAAGTTCATGCGGCATCCTCTTGGAATGGTGGGTCAGACCCACCAGTGCCAGCATCTCGTTCACCCGATGTTTGATCTGTGAGGCGGGTTGTTTACGCAGCCCAAAGGCAACATTTTCAAAAACAGTCAG
>JARYLX010000274.1 GCA_029907415.1 Melioribacter sp. | reverse complement strand
GGTTGTTCTTCTTTTTCCATGGGCTTTAATTTATAAAGATTATGGAATTTACGGTTTTCTTTCAGGAATAATATTTTTACTACTATTAATTTTAGGAATGGCTTATGAGTGGAGGAAAGGTGATTTGGAATGGGCAAGACCTCAACCAAAACCTCCAATCTTAGATGAACTATTAAAAAACAAAAATCAAGTTTAATCGATGGGCTTACTCGATAAAGAATTCTCAGATGGCAATATAGTAATTACTAAAGTTGAAGATTTATTTAATTGGGCTCGCCTCTCTTCTATATGGCAGCTTGGATTTGGACTGGCATGTTGTGCAATTGAGATGATGGCAACTTCAGCTTCTCATTACGACTTTGACCGCTTTGGAGTTATTCCACGGAATACACCAAGGCAAGCCGATGCAATTATTATTTCCGGCACTGTAACGCTTAAAATGGCTCTTCGTATTAAAAGATTATATGAACAAATGCCAGAACCAAAATATATTATTTCAATGGGAAGCTGCGCTAATTGTGGTGGACCTTATTGGGAACACGGCTATCATGTTTTAAAAGGAGTTGATAGAGTAATTCCTGTTGATGTATATGTGCCAGGTTGTCCACCAAGACCCGAAGCATTATTAGAAGGTTTACTAAAATTGCAGGAAAAAATTAGGAACGAATCATTAATAAAAAAATCTGTATGAAAAGCACAGAAGAAATTTTTGAGATATTAAAAAAAGAATTTGGTGAAGCAATTATTTCAATCGACAAAGATCTTCCAACTGAACCCATAATTTCGATTAATCCATTCGAAATAAAAAAAGTTTGTTTGTTTCTCAGAGATAATGAAGAATTAAAGTTTGACAGCTTAATGGTTTTATCCGGTGTTGATGATGCTAATGGCGAAAAAATAAAAGATGAAGATGGAACTGAAATCATAAAAGGTGGAACATTAAGTGTTTACTATCATTTATATTCGATTCCATTTAAGCATAAGGTTACATTAAAAGTATCAACGCCAAGAGAAAACCCTCAAGTAGAATCTGTTGAATCAGTTTGGAAATGTGCCGACTGGCATGAACGAGAAGCTTATGATATGTTCGGAATTATCTTTCTAAATCATCCTGATTTAAGAAGAATTCTTATGCCTTATGACTGGGAAGCTGGTTATCCATTAAGAAAAGATTATAAAAATCCCGAATTTTATCAGGGAATGAAGGTTCCTTACTAATTTGAATTGACTATGGCCCTCAAAACAGAAACAATGATTTTAAATATGGGACCTCAACATCCATCAACTCATGGGGTGTTGAGACTTGAACTTGAACTTGAAGGTGAATTAATAAAAAATGTAAAACCACACATTGGTTATTTACATAGATGCTTTGAAAAACATGCCGAAGCAATGACCTATCCTCAAGTTATTCCTTATACAGATAGAATGGATTATTTAGCATCAATGTATAACAATTTTGGTTACGTTTTAGCTGTAGAAAAATTGCTGGGTATTCAAGTTCCAGAAAGAGTTGAATACATTCGTGTAATAATGGGTGAACTTCAAAGAATTGCTTCACATCTTGTAGCGATTGGAACATATGGTTTAGATATTGGAGCCTTCACCCCATTTTTATATTGCTTTAGAGACCGAGAAAAAATTCTAAATCTTTTTGAAATGACATGCGGTGCACGACTCCTTTATAATTATATGTGGGTCGGTGGACTATCCCATGATATTCATCCTGATTTTGTTCGATTAACAAAAGAATTTATAAAATCGTTCAGACCCACAATTGATGAACTAAATAATCTTTTATCTTATAATAAAATTTTTATTGAAAGAACTGCTAATATTGGAGTATTACCATTAGAAACAGCAATTAATTATGGTGTTACAGGACCAGTTTTAAGAGGCAGCGGATTAGCATTCGATTTAAGAAAAAATGAACCTTATTCTATTTATGATAGATTTGACTTTGATATTCCTATTGGAAAAGGTTTAATGGGAACTGTTGGTGATTGCTGGGATAGATACTATGTGCGGGTTCAGGAAATGGAACAAAGTCTTAGAATTATCGAACAGGCAATAGACCAGATACCAGAAGGTGATGTCCATGCTGCAATCCCAAAAAGAATAAAACCACCAAAGGGAACAGTTTATTTCAGAGTAGAAAATCCAAGAGGTGAATTAGGATATTTCATTATCAGCGATGGAAGTCCTAATCCGTTTAGAGTTAAAGTTCGAGCTCCTTCTTTTGTTAATCTTGAAGTATTAGGGGAACTCTGCAAAGGTCATCTCGTTGCAGATGTAGTAGCAATCTTAGGCAGTATTGATATAGTTTTAGGAGAGGTAGACAGATAATGTATCAATTATTATATAATTTTACTGGTGATGTAATTATTTCAACAATTGTTGTTGCATTAATTCCACTGACAATTATCTTAATTTATGCACTTTTTGCTATCTGGCTCGAAAGAAAAGTTTCTGCACATATGCAGGACAGATTGGGTCCAATGAGAACGGGCTGGCATGGATGGCTTCAGACAATTGCAGATATGATTAAGATGATTCAAAAGGAAGATACAATTGCAGCAGAAGCTGACAAAAAATTATTTAACATTGCACCTGTCTTAGTTTTTACTGGGTCATTTGCTGCTTATGCGGCAATTCCATTCTCAAGTGCATTAATTGGCAGTGAAATTGAAGTAGGGCTTTTTTACATAGTCGCAATTTCATCTTTAGTTGTTGCAGGAATTTTAATGGCTGGCTGGGCTTCCAACAATAAATATTCATTGCTTGGTGCTATGCGTTCAGCTGCTCAAATTGTAAGCTATGAAATTCCTACTGCACTTGTTGTTCTAACAATGGTTATGTATACAGGCACTTTTAGCTTAACAAAAATCAGTGAAATGCAAACAGCTTATTTCTGGAACTGGAATATTTTTGGCGGACCAGAACCTGGTATAACAAAATTTTTATTAATTCCATTTATGATTGTTGCTGCTTCAATTATGTTTATTAGCACATTAGCCGAAGTGAACAGAACACCTTTTGATATCCCAGAAGCAGAATCTGAACTTGTAGCTGGATATTTTACAGAATATTCAGGAATGAAATGGGGAATGTTTATGCTTGCCGAATATGCAAATATGCTTGCTGTTTCAGCTGTTGTTTCAATTTTATTCTTTGGCGGTTATCAATCTCCTTTTGGATATCTTGGAAATTTATTAAACATAAAATGGTTAATCCCATTTGAACAAATCTTCTGGTTTCTTCTAAAAGGTCTAATTCTTGTATTTGTTCAAATGTGGCTTAGATGGACTCTACCACGTTTGAGAGTTGACCAGCTTATGACTGTTTGCTGGAAATATTTAATCCCTTATGCTGTTGTTAATTTAATTTTTGTCGGAATAATTTCTTTATTGTGATTATGAAAGAATATTTAAAAAATACATGGCAGGCTATTTACACCGTTCTTGTTGGAATGAAAATTACATTCAAACATTTATTTACACCTGCTGTTACAATTCAATATCCCGATGTTAAAGTTCCTTTACCAGAAAGGGTAAGAAATAGGTTATATGTAAATATAGATGATTGTATCGGCTGCGACCAATGTTCCCGAGCTTGTCCTGTAAGTTGTATTGAAATTGAAACTGTAAAATCTTTACCAGGTGAAGACCTTGGAGTTACATCAAACGGCAAAAAGAAAGCTTTATGGGTAACAAAATTTACAATCGACTTTGCTAAATGTTGTTATTGTCAACTTTGTGTATTCCCCTGCCCTACAGATTGTATTTTTATGACCAATGTCTATGAATTTTCTGAATACGACAGAAGAAATTTAATATATAATTTTTCTAATCTAACAGAAGAAGAAGCAGCAGAAAAGAAAGCTAATTATGAAAAATTCTTAGCAGAAAAGGAATCACAGAAAGCTGCTGCATCAAAAACAACAC
>JARYLX010000273.1 GCA_029907415.1 Melioribacter sp. | reverse complement strand
TATATTCTTTGTCAATGAGATGTTTTATCTGACCAGTATTTTTATCAATTTCAATGTAATAATATTCGTTTTCAAGTATATTACTTTTTTCCGATGACAGATTACTCTTTATTGTATTTTCTTTTAGTAACAAATTATAACATTTCCAGTTCATTGGAAGGACATCTTCAGCAAAAATTTTTATATATAATCCCTCTGCAATTTGTTTAATTATTTCCGCTTTAATTTCTTTTCCATTTTCATCAATTAATGAAAAAGATTTGGACAAAGGAATAAATTGTTTATCTACAAAAACATCAACATAAGCTGATCTTTTATGATTAGATGTATTAAAGATATATATCTTACAATTATCCTTAGATTTTTCAAGATAAGGCAAAAATAAACTAAGCGATTTTTGTTTTAATAAATATGTTTTCCATTGAGCCTGCCATGAAAATGAAGATTTAGTTAACCATTGTTCAATAGAATTTTTAGAGAATGGTTCAGAAATACTTTCTGCTGCTCCGAATGTATGTTCACCATAAAAAAGCAATTGTTCTTGAATATCATGCAAATCATTCAATAATACTTGAGGAATATTAATTTTATTTAATCTTGCAAGAGAAAGAATTCCCTGTGTAGCTAATAATTGTTTTTGTGTTTTCAATGCAACTGCAGTTTCTCTTGGTGCTGAACCAAATCCATCTGTCCACCAATCAAGCCAGGCCTTTTTATATACTTTTAATTCTTTCGAATACTTTTTTTCAATAATATTAAGAAATTGGGAAATTGTAGCTAATCGAAGACGAGGCGATTCGTATTTATCATTCCATTGTTTTACAATCTCACATGCTTTTATCGATGGAGGTGAATTATCTGTATGATATCCACTAAATTGCATTTCAATTTCATTAAAGGGATATCCACTATTTAGTAAATTTTCGACATACTTGAACAATTCATCTTCAATATATTTAACATCACCTGAAGGATTAGAAATGAAATTTGCACTCATATAATGGTCAGCTCTAAATGCAAGTAATTTATTGCCCGAGAATGTTTCCCAATAAAAAGGAGTTGGATAATTGAAAGGTCTTAATGCACGATGCGGATGCATTCCCATTGAGACATATTTTATGCCTAATTTACTTAAATAATCAACATAAGCCCACGCAATACCATTAACATCATTTTGCATGGCAGTGGAAACAGAAAATCCTGAGCTAATAATTGTTTTCAAAGGTTGTAGTGAGGCAATTAGCATATTCTCATCAAGAATTTCACCAAAATTAAAAGGGAGAGCTGTTATTTCAATTCTTCCTTCTTTTACTCGCTTTTTTAATTTATTAATATATTCATGTGAGCGGCTTTGTAAATACTCTTTAACCGGGTAACTTGCTTCGCAGGTCCAACGAAATTTTGCTTCATCGGGATAATTATCTGTTAAGTCACAATAATCTAGTGCGAGATCAATATATCGTAGATGTTCTGCTAAAATTTCCTGCTGTGGTCGTGTATATCCAATATCTGTATGAGAATGCTGCACTAAAAAAATTTCGAAATGTTTAACAGGAGTTCTAACATATGTATAAGCTAATGTTTTATCTTGAAAGAATATTTTTATTTCTTCAGTTTTTACATCATTTGTTTGTGGCAAAAATATTTCATAATTATTGATTCCATAAGAAGCTATTGTATCAATTGTTCCAGTAAGATATTTTATTGATACAGGACTTAATTTATCTAAAAAGACAAAAGTAATTTGAACTGGTTGTTTTAATTTGCCATTTATTTTTGCTAACGCAGGTATTGGTTTAACTAACAATTCATTTTTTAATGGATATTTATAGACCATTACCCAAGCCTTACTACCCATCTTATGTCCTTTTATAGTAAGATTAATCTGGCTTTTGGGTTTTATATTACCTCGATCAATTTTCAATTCCATAATACCAAATCGATCACCACTTTTATCTACCATAATACCATTAAAAGTTAATTGACTATTATTCACACCTGAGACCGACCAGTTATCTTTATCCCATGAATAGAAAGTTAAAAGTGAATCATTATTAAGATATAAAGTAAAAGGTTGTTCCCCTAAATTACAACCCAATCCAGATAACCAGACAAATACCAAATCACCACTACTCGTTTCCGGGATAAAATCTGTTTGCCAGTTAATAGCCATATTACCATCGGTTGCTCTTGAAATCAAAGCTCTTTTAACATAAGGATGAGGTGAATGATAGTCAATTTCTGAACCTGATATAGATTTATTAAAACCATTAACTAATGTTTGTCCATAACTTACATACAACGGCATAATCAATAAAAACAATATTCTAAAAAGCATAATAACTTACCTCAATAAATTTTGTATTAAATTAAATATCAATTGATGCACATTAACGGTAAAGCGGACCAAAATTTTTGCAAGCTCTAAAATCAGCTCCTTCCAAATCAGAAGTACCAAAAGCACCCCAAACACTTGGTCTAAAAATTCTCTCTCTTGAAACATTGTGCATGTTAACAGGAATCCTCAACATAGATGCAAGTGTTATTAATTTATCTCCTATATGACCATAAGATACTGCAGCATGATTAGCACCCCAATTAAGCATTACTGAATAGACATCTTTAAAAACTCCCTCTCCTGTCAAATTAGGAACAAACCATGTAGTAGGCCATGTTGGGTTAGTTCTTTCCTGCAAAACTTCATCTACATCTTTGGGTAATTCAACTGTAAATCCTTCTGCAAGTTGTAATACAGGTCCCAATCCTTTTATCAAATTAATCCTGCTCATAGTTACAGGCATTCCTCCTTCGGTCAAAAATTGAGAGGAAAAACCACCACCTCTAAAATACTCTTTAATGGCTGGGCACCACTTTGTAGCCTTTAAGCAATCTTCCATTTCTTGATTTGTTATTTCCCAGAAAGGTTTGATAGAGGGTTTATCATTTATTTTTTGTTTGCCTGAACCATCTAATGCAGATGAACCTGAATTAATTAAATGAATAAAACCATTTTCGGCTAATCCTTTAAGTTGCTTACCAGTAACTCTTTTAACAGCATCAGGACTCCAATAGGATCTAACATCAGAAAAGATTTGAGCTGTATTAGTCAATAAATTACCAAATAACATTGCAATACCATTCAAGCTATCATTTTCAGTTGCTACAATAAATGGTTGTCGAATTCCATTCCAGTCAAAAGATGAATTAAGAATAGCTTCTGTAAAATCACCATTTGGCATGAAATCGGTCCATTGTCTTTGTCCCTGAAATCCAGCTGCAATAGCATTATGTCCATTTGATTCTTCAATAAAACCCAAATCAGCAAGCTTTTTATTTCCAATCATTAAATCCCGTATTATCATTGTCATCTTAATAACTGTTTCCCATTCATATTTTTTTCTTTCCTGTGTCGATTTTTCAATGTTGTAATCTTTGCCTTCAACACAATATTTGTTTACCCAGTGTAATGCAGCTTTAAATTCTTCTTCATCATAAATTTTATTGTCAATTCTTCTGATAATTTCACTCATATCAACAAATTCATTTCTCATTCCCAGATATTCTTTAAAGAAGTGAGTGTCAACAATTGAACCTGCTATTCCCATTGAAACTGAGCCAAGTGACAAATATGATTTACCTCTCATTTCTGATACTGCTAAAGCCGATTTTGTAAATAATAATAATTTCTCTTTCACATCATCTGGAATTGCTTCATCATCTTTATCTTGAATATCCTTGCCATAAATTCCAAAAGTTGGAAATCCAAATTGATTATAACCTGCAAGAGCAGCAGCCAAATAAACTGCTCCCGGTCTTTCTGTGCCGTTAAATCCCCATACTGCTTTTGGAATTAATGGCTCTGTATCCATAACTTCTGTTCCATAACACCAACATGGAGTAACAGTTATTGAAACTCCAACATTATTTTTTTTGAATAATTCCGAACA
>JARYLX010000272.1 GCA_029907415.1 Melioribacter sp. | reverse complement strand
TTTGAATTCTGCGTTCTTCAGTTTGGTCTCTAAAAACTAATACTACCCCAGTAATATTTTTTTTGCTGTCAAAAATTGGGGCTCCAGAATCTGCAATCGGATATTCCTTTCCATCCTTAGAAATTAAAACTGTATGATTGGCTAAACCTACAACAATTCCTTCTCGTAATACTCTTCTTACAGGATTTTCTACAGATTTTCTTGTTTCTTCATTGATTATTTTAAAAACTTCTTCAAGTGGTTTTCCTTTTGCTTCTTCTTCCTTCCAGCCTGTTAATTTTTCTGCAACAGCGTTCATTATTGTTACTAATCCATTAGTATCAACAGCAATTACACCGTCTCCAATACTGTAAAGCGTTGTTCGAAGCTCTGACTCGCTGATTTTCAAAGCTTCTTCCATTGTTTTCCAAGCTGTTATATCTTCGTAAGTTCCTAATACTCCCTTAATATTTCCTTCGGCATCTAATAATGGAATTTTGCTTGTCCTTAACCACAACTTTTTTCCATCCGGTGATGTTTGAGGTTCTTCATAATTCAATTTTGGTTGTCTTGTTTCAATAACAAATTTATCATCTGCACGATATAAATCTGCTTGTTCTTTCCATCCCATCTCATAATCATTTTTTCCAATTAAATCATCAGGAGAATTTAGTCCAGCATCTTTTGCAAAAGGTTTATTACAGCCAAGGTAATTAAGATTAACATCTTTCCAAAAAACTCTTACAGGAATAGTATCAAGGATTAAACGCAACATATTACGCGATTCTCTAAGATCTTTTTCAGCTTTAATTCTTTTTTCTTCTTCATCGAAATGTTTTATTGCAAAAGATAAATCCATTGATAATTCGTTAAGAAGATTTATTTCCTCATCACTGAAATAATTTTTTTGACTTGAAATGAAATTTATAGTGCCTATAATTTTTTCATCTATCAATAATGGCAATACAGCAAATGAATTTAATCCAAGAGAAATTAGAACATCTTTCTTTTTTTCATCTTTTAATTCGCTAATAATATCATTGCAAACCACATTTTCATTTACTAAAAATTTAACATCTACTAATTCATCAATTTTTTCTTTCAGAGTGTTAAAAAGTCCAGGTTTCTGTTCGTTAAAAAATAATGGCTGCAGTTTCATTGTCTCTTGATTCAGCAAACTAATCCAGCACACATCATAATCCCCATCATGAACTACAATTCTGCATATATCCTTAAATAATTTTTCTTTTTCTTTAATTCTTACTATCGATTGGTTAACATCACTCAAAACCCGATACAATCTATTAAGACTTTTAACAATTCTATAACTTTCTTCTTCAATAATTTTTTCTTCTTTTTCTTTCGAGCGCCAGATTATATAAATTCCTATCAATACTAAAGACAGCAAAAGAGTAATTATAATAAAAAATAATTCTGATTTTACATTTAGTGGTTCTATTATTTCTTCATGTTGATTGATGAAATGTAAGCCAAGCAAAAACATTAAAACAAGAACAATTAAAAAAAGAAGCCCAAAGATTATGCCCTCAAATATTTTTTTGTTGTTCAACATATTCTATTTATAATTATATTTTATTTATTCTACACCTTTTATTAACCCCAATATTTTACTTATAACAAATGTTAATTATTGAGTTCATAACCTAAAAATAATGTAGGTCATCTCATCACAATTAAAATAAGCTAAAAATCAAAGGGGGCATTTCGAAGGAATTTATTTCTAAAATTTATAATTAATAATTTAAACAACCCCCGAATTACTTAAATTAACAATATAAATCCTTCTTAATTTTTTTACATCATTATTATCGAATTATAATGATGTTTTTAAAGTAAATAAAAACACTTATAATTTTTATTTCATCAACAACATTTTTCTTACTGAGTTATAATTTCCTGCTTCAATTTTATAAAAATAAATTCCGCTTACCATATTTGCTGCATTAAATATAACAGAATGATACCCTGCAGGTAAAACTCTGTTAACCAATGTTGCTACTTCTTTTCCCATCGAATTATAGACTTTCAATGTTACATTTGCTTCTTCAGGTAAAGCAAAGTGTATTGTTGTTGATGGATTAAATGGATTAGGATAATTCTGATACAATGCATAGTGCAAAGGTATATTAGCATTTTCATTCACACTTACAACTGGACTTGTTTTAACAGAGGTTGTATCGTAAACTATATTATGCCCATCTAATACAGCAATAATAATTTGAAATGTTTTATTAGCCTGGTCTTGAGTAGGAGTCCATGTAAATAAACCACTTGCACTAATACTTGCATTATCAGGAACTTTAACTTGAGCAAAAGTTAATGGATCCCCTTCTGCATCAACTGCCTTATACTGAAATGTAAAAGTAACGGGCACATTATGCACTGTTATAATTGTATCTTTTGGAATTGTTTTCGTAAATACCGGTGGCTGATTTGCATCAGCAACATTAATTATCAAATTTTTGGAATTTGTTGCATTATATTCATCCATTACTGTAAATGTAATTATATATGACCCTGCTTGATTATAATTTGGCTTCCATGTAAATAATCCTGTAGATGTAACTTCAGCTCCTAATGGTAAACCGGTTCCATAAAATATTAATGTTGCTCCAGAATCAGGGTCAGTTGCAGTAAGTTGAAGACTATATGATTGTCCTTCGCTAATATTTACTGGACTTGTAGTATTCAAGTTCAATGTTGGTGGTCTGTTTACATTATTAACCGTAATAGTTACATTCAATACAGAAGTATTAACACCATCGCTTGCAGTAAATGTCACTACATAAGTTCCTTGTTGATTAAAATTAGGAGTCCATGTAAATGTTCTTGTTGAAGGATTAAAATCAGCTCCCTGTGGTTTATTTTGTATTCCAAATGTTATTACATCATTCTCTGGGTCTGTTGCATTAACTGTAAATGTTAAGGTTTCACCTTCATTTACATTTTTATTCTCTACTGGGGTAAATACAGGAGGATTATTTGTAGTGCTGACTGTAGCAGTTCCATTTTGCCATGTTACCTGCAAAGTTTGAGGACCAAACATCTTGGGATTAATATTTCCATTTCCGTAATCAATATCACCAAATTGTAATGCTGTCGAACCGCTGTTTCTAAACTTTATTCTTATATTGAATAATGTGCCTGAACCTGTTAATGGATATGCGCTTGCCCACGAGACTCTCAAGTAAGCATTTGCCGTATCAACTTTTATAGTTGGACTATTGCTGCCAACAAGTGTTCCTGTAGTACTTATCCCTGTGATATATGCGGCACTTTTATTATAGTTTATTTGAAACTGAAAAGATGTTACATTCTGACCAGTTAAATCCGATACCGTAATTGGAAAAAGATTTTCACTGTTTGGAGCTCCTACTGCTGTAGGTAATGAAATTACTACCTGTGAATAACCTAAACTGTAGAATAGAATTACAAAAATGAATATTAACTTTTTCATTTCATTTCCTCTAAATTATAAAGATTTGTTTATTAATATAAAACAAATTTTAAGTTTTCTCAAAAGTTATTCTCATTTTAGTGACATTCATCAAAAAAATTTTTGGGGAAAATACTGAAATAAACACTATTATTAAACACTGTAGAAAAGTTACATTAAATCCATAAAGAACTCATAGTATTTCTTTTTTTAACCCTGTTATAATTTGAGCGAAAATTATTTTGTTATTCTGAAGTGTCTCTCCAAAAGATGGACAACTGAGATTCTTCCTCGCCTTTGGCAAGTCAGAATGACAATACCACTTTCCCTGTTGTTCTGAGGAGTCCGCCGTTATTCTTTTCCCCTGTCATTCTGAGGAGACCGCTGAAAGCGGGCGACGAAGAATCTGACTCTATTTTTCATTTTTAAGAGATTCTTCATTCCGCTTCGCTTCATTCAGAATGACAGTGTTATTTCTTTTCTGTCATTCTGAGGAATTCGCCATTATTTTCTCCCTGTCATTCTGAGGA
>JARYLX010000271.1 GCA_029907415.1 Melioribacter sp. | reverse complement strand
ATCATGTTCAAATCTTGGATCATATAATCCATTTGCCATTAAACTTCCATCTGCTTTTCTAAAATTATTAAAATCACTTTCCATTATTTTCTCCTTACTTCAATTTTACATCTTTGAAAAATTTGGATTACCGCAGAGAGGTCAATAGTTTCAATATTAGATTTTTTGTTGATGAGTTAATTGAAAACAAATTTTGTAATAATAACTAGGTATAAACATTTTACTCATCAAGTAGACAACTTGACGTAAAGAAAATTTTCTTTTATGAATTTTGTAATAATTTTTTTTCATTTAAATAACTCAATAAAGCTTTTATAAAAACATTAAATTAAACCAGTGTAATTTTTTTATAGCTTGTGGCTTGTAATTAATAAAAAGATATTCTTTTGGAATTATCTTTCTACGCTTATAAAATTTTTATGCAAAGGTAATTAATAGAAATGGAAATTTCAAGACATGTTATATTTTAAATGAAATTTTTTTATGTGCAGCCAATTAATTAGCTTAATTATTTATGCCGTCACATTATTTCTCTTTACTTAATAAGAAAAATAAAGTTCTTTCCTTAATTAGCTTTCAGATAAGCTGCTTTATTAATATCTTTTAATGAATTTATTTTAATCGGGGGATTTAGATATTTATCAAGAAACTTATAAATTTTTATTCGTATTTCTCTTGCTAATTTAGTATCCAGTCTATCAAAAGAATGTCCTCCGGGTAAATCTTTAAAAATTTCGTATTCAAATTTTTTATTTGCAGCTTTCAAAGATTTTATTAAATGATCAACTTCTAACACATTTACATCTTCATCATTAGTGTTCGTATGAATCAAAAGCGGCGTTTTAAGTTTATCAGCATTCCAGGCAGGCGACCTTCTTTTATATTCATTTACATCTTCTTCTGCAGTTTTGCCAATATGATAATCTGCAGAAAATAATTTACGATATTCATCATCTTTATAACCCATTCTTGCTATTAAATCACTTACTGGAACTCCAGCAAAACATACTTTATAATTATCAGGATGGTTGAAAACACACATAAGTGCAATTAATCCACCATGGCTCCACCCGATTATACCAACTCGATTGCTGTCAACAAATTCATAATTTTCAATCATAAATTTTCTGCTCGCATCTACATCTTCAATTTCTAATCCTCCATAATCAATTTTTTCATAAAATGATTTGCCGTAGCCAGTGCTTCCTCGATAATCTGCCGCAACAACAATGTATTTTTGATAAATTAATTCTCTAATGATATGTGTATAATAAGTTGTAAAACTTGCATGCACTCCACCATGAGGAAAAACAATCAATGGATATTTTTTTGAATAATCAACTTCTTTAGGTATAAAGACATAAGACCAGAATTTGACAGGATTGCCTGCTCCCTGAGAAGTTGGATTTTTCTCTTTAGCCAATGGTGGTCCTGTCAAAAAAACTTTATCAACAATTGCAACATCACTAAGTCTGTGAAACCAAAGAATGTCATCAATATTTTTTTCGAGAATATCAATACGATGTTCAAGATTCTCTTTGTACTTTTTTAGTTCGTTCAAATCTTTTTTGATAGATTCTAAATCCTGTGCGAATATATTTGCAGTATAAACAAAAATGATTATCAAAAAAACTTCCTTAAAATTTTTCATATCATACTCCTTATTGAACTAAATCAAATTTGAGCAAAGTAATAAAGATAGATATAAATTAATGGTGCACTAAATATCAAAGAATCAAATCTGTCAAATATTCCGCCATGACCAGGAATTAACGAAGAAGAATCTTTCACATTTGCATCACGTTTAATCATACTTTCTACAAAATCTCCCATTTGACCAAATAATCCAATAATAATTCCAATAACAATTGCATTACCCAGAGTAAGAAGGTCTAATAAAATAAACTTAGCAACAATCATTGTAAGAATTGAAAATACAAATCCAGCTAACGAACCTTCCCAACTTTTATTTGGACTTATGCGAGGAAATATCTTATGCTTACCAAAAGCACTTCCAATAAAATATGCAGCCGAGTCACAAATCCAGATTGCTGCAAGAATTGAAATTATTAAATATCCGCCCTGGTCATAATTAAAAAGTGTTTCGCTGTAAAATTCTCTAATTTTTACAATAGACGAAGAAAATAATCCTATATAAAAAATTCCAATTAATGATGCCCCAATATTTGCAATTGCAGAATCTTTATTTCTAAATAATTCTATCATCAAAAGAAGAGCTACTAATATTAAAAAAAGAAATTCAAATTCCAGAAATTCAATATAGCTGTTAAGAATAATTGCAAGGACAGATAAACCCCCAATTAATTGATTGGGGAAAAATCTTCTTCTTTTAAGAATGTTTGAAAATTCAAAAAAAGAAACTACTCCAATAAAAAACACAAAAATTAAAAATGGAACTTTACCAACAATTGATAAAATTATAATAAATGGGATTGCGAAAAGAGCAACTATTACTCTTGTAGATAGATTACTCATTTTCGTCATTTTCATCTCCGTTGTTAATTTTATTTCTTCTATTTATATCATTAATAATTTCAAGAGCTTCTTCCTGTTCAGTTTTTTTAACAAGAAGTTTAACTATTGATAAATTTCCCACAGCCGGATAATTTCTATCTTTTTGAGAGAGTATGAGAACTTCAATATCTGCACTTTCAAGATTTGTTTTTAACATCTCTGCTTCATAATATTCTGAACAAGTATAAACTACAATCCAATCAGATGGATGAACAAGATTTCCTTCGAAATCTTCTTTGGGTATTAGTTGAGTTCCACAGTCTGGACAAACAGTAATTCCTTCAATATACTCATATTCACAATTTGGACAAATCATTTTTTGTGTTCCTTTATTTTGTTTGAAAACGATAATAATTTTTCTTTATATAATAAACAAAACCCGCAAACAATAAACCAAGCAAAATAAAACTGATAATGTTTGGTACAATTTCATTTTTAGGTGAAACTTTTGAAGTAATTAATTCTTCACTACCAAATGCAAAGAAAGCAATCACAGCTAAAAAATTGTTCAGGAAGTGAAGTGTCATAGGAACAAAAATCGAATTGCTCATATAAGCAGCAAAACCAAAGTAAGTCCCAAGTGCAATTAATGGAATTAAACCATATGGATTGAAATGATAAATGCCAAAGAAAAACGCTGTCAGTAGAGCACTCATTAATGGTTTGAATTTATGTTCAAAACTTGATTGAACATACCCTCTGAAAAATACTTCCTCGCATAATGCAGGAACAACAGCAACAATTAGAATTATGAATAATCCTTCAAAAAAAGAATGAGCTACTATCAAGTTTGAATAGGTTGATTCAAGAAGTTTATCAAGCTGGTCAACAATATTTTTAATTGATTTAATAACCTGATTGCTTTGAGCAATTTTTTCGATCAAATAATTTTGAATATATAAATAATTCTGAAGTAAAGGAGTAAGAATTATTAATCCAATTACGAACACAACAATTTCTTTCTTATGAGGGAATCTGACTCTCAATATTGAAGTTACATCAACATAAATGAATTTGCTCAAAAGCAATGCTGGAACAAGAATCAAAAGAATTTGACCTCCCATTGTAAGCAATCTAACAGCATTGATATCAGCTTTTTCAAAATCAAGACCAAAGATTAATAAAGTCAGTATTGCACCCCCGAATTGATATAGAATAAAAACAAGTGCAAGACCAAGGAATGCAGCTGAAAGTGGAGTAATATTAATTACCGGGTGCTCTGTTCTCTGCGGTTGTGGATTTGGTTCATCATTCATATTTCAGTAGAATTTTATTTGAAAAATTACATTCCCATGTAAAAATTAAGAATAAATTTTCAATTTATTTGATGAAATTAATTAAGATACTATTTTCCTTCTATCTTTAGGTTAATTAAATATTTCTATCTAAAATCCGATATAGGACATTAAAAAGTAGATTTTTTCTATAATGTGGTCAATGTTATTCATGATTTTTTCATT
>JARYLX010000270.1 GCA_029907415.1 Melioribacter sp. | reverse complement strand
ACAAGTGTTTGAACTGCTATTCCAAAACCAAAGCATGGCATAAGAGAAATTAGAAGTGAAGAAAAAACAATATTACTAGCGGCTTGTTCGAGTGTGCCAATAAAACCAGTTATTGCTATAAAACTTAAGAATCCAATCAGTATAAAAATATTTTGAAGTGAAACAGGGAGAGAAATTTTTATTATGGAATTTGCTATATCTTTAACAAACTTAAAATTCTTGAAGTATTTATATCTGAATCGATAAGATGGAAGAATTGAAACCCCGAAATAAAAAAGTGCATCGCAAAATGTTGCTAAAGTTGAACCCAAACCGGCACCTGCCAATCCCATTCCTTTAATTCCAAAAGCACCATAAATCAAAATATAGTTAAAAATAATGTTAAGAAAATTTGCCAGTACACCTGAATACATAAAAATTTTTGTTTTACCAATACCAAAATAAAATCCACGATATGATACAGTCATCAAAAAAAATGGAATTCCTAAAAATCGATAATGTAAATATTCACCGGCATAGATTCCAACTTTTTTATCAACTGCAAAAAAATCAGCAATATCATTTGCAAAAAGAACAACAAGCGAACTTATTATCACTCCAATTAATAGTGAAAGGAGTAAAGATGTATTTAGAACTTTACCACATTCTTCATAATTTTTGGCACCATATCTTCTGGCAATTAAAACATGAGTACCTGTGGCAAGACTTGAAAAAAAACTTACGACTGCCCATGTTGCCAGTACTCCAATACCCATTGCAGCAAGATAATATTTTGCATCTGGAAGACGCCCTATCATTGCAGTGTCAATTAATGAAACCAGCATTTGGGTTGACAAACCTGCAATTGCGGGTATGGCAAGTCTTAGAATATATTTACGGTCGTCGTTAAGAGAAAATAATTCCATGAAACTAAAATATTGAAATAAAATTTTTGATAAAACTTTTTTATTCTTCAAATAATTATTAATTCATTTTCAAAAAAGATTAATTGAAAAGTTAACATTTAATCTAAATTTTACTATTTTGCAAATGGTAACGTCGGACTAAAGTAATAATGACAAAGCAGGAAGAGATAAAATATTTAATTCATACTTATGGAATTAAACTGAGTTACATTGCTGAAAAAATTGGAATAAAAACACAAACATTAAATTATTTACTTAATGAACATCATCCATTTGATGATGAACTTTATAAAAAAATAAAAGAAATAATAGACAACTATCAGTTTGAATTAAATTTATTCGATGAAACTTATCAGGAGGATTTTGATTTATTCAATGAAGAAAATCAATTCAGTATTGGAGAACGAATTAGAATATTTGCAAAAAAGAAATTTGGAAAACTCAAAAAACTTGCTGAAGCAATGAACATATCACCTCAACAACTTCAACAATATATTAGTGGAAAAAGAGAACCGGGGGCAAAAATATTAACAAAACTTTTAAGACTTGGGTGCGATATTAACTGGCTACTTGGAGGTAAAGAATCAATTGAATCTTATCGAATTTATAAATTAGAAACAAGACTTAGACAACTCGAAGAAGCTGCTGAAGAAATTTCTCAAATAATAAAAAAATTGGAATAAATTTATTTCCCCAATGCTTTTCCGTAGTTAATCATAAAATTTGTACCAAATCCTTTTTTTGTTTCCAGATTTATTTTTGCTTTATTTAGTTCAACAAATTTTTTTACAAGTGCTAAGCCTAATCCTACACCATCATAAGCTCTTCCATAACCCATTTCTTCTTGAATATAAGGTTCAAATACATGTTTGATATATTCTTTACTTATTCCTATACCTGTATCCTTTACACTTATAATAATTTCATCATTATCATTTTTGTCAAGAATTACTTTTACATAACCTTTTTTTGTATACTTTATTGCATTATCAATTAAATTAGAAATTGTTTGCGTGAATGAATATTCATCAAGATAAAGAAAAACTTCTCCACAGTTATTTTCAAAAGTAAAATCAATATTTCTTATTGAAGCTGCAGATTTGAATTCTAAAACAAGATTGTTAATAATAGATGTTATGTTAATCCTTTTCATTTCAACTGGGAATTCACCAGTTTGTAATCTCGAATAATTTAGAATCATGTCTACAGTCCTAATAATTCTTCTGCTTGAATTATCAATACTAACAAAGTATTGTTCTTCTTCTTCATCAATATATTTTTCAAATGATTCTTTTATTAAACTGACCATTCCAAGAATACCATTCAAAGGAGTTCTAATCTCATGAGAAATATTTGCAATAAATGCATCTTTAAGCTTGTTTGCAGATTCAGCTTTTTCTTTTGCCTCAACCAATTCATCATGAATTTTCTTTAGTTCAGTAATATCTTCAACCGTTCCATCATAATATAAAGCTTTTCCATTTGCATCTTTAACTGCTCGTGCACTTTCTCTTACATAGATAGTACTCCCGTCTTTTCTCTTCCATGCAGATTCTAAACCTTTAACAATACCATCTTTTTCAATTTTTTCAATAAATACTTTTCTTTCATAACCTGGTTCAAATCCTTCATGATTTAAATTTCTTTTGCATAATTCATCAAAAGAAGAATAACCAAGCATATTGATAAGTGTTTTATTTGCAAGCAATATTTTCCCTTCTGGTGTAGTTCTATAAAGCCCGATTGTAGAATTCTCATACAAAGAACGAAATCTTTCTTCACTTTCTGTCAATAATTCCAATGCTTTTTTTCTTTCAGTTATATCCTCAGCAATTGATAAAATTGCGGTTCGTCCATCCGGTAATTTCACTTTTCTTTCTACTAGATGAACCCATATAGGTTGGCCTCCTTTTTTTATGGAAGTTATTTCCATGTCGAGAATTTCTCCTGCAAGTAATCTTTTAATATTTTCTTCAACATGGTCAATTTTATTTTCTGTTTGGAATTCTCGAACATTCATTTTCAATAATTCATCGCGAGTATATCCCATAATTTGACAAAACTTTTTATTGACATCGATAATATTTCCATTAACATCTTCAAGAACAATTCCCACAGGTGAAGTTTCAAATAGATTCATATAAAGTTCAGCATTAAGATGAAATAATTCTTCAGCTTTTCTCTTTTCAGATTCTTTCCTCAAGAAATCTAATGCAAAAGAAATATCCATTGCCATTTCAGTAAAAAGTTTTACCTCATCTAAATCGAAGTAATTTATTAGTGGTGAATAAAGTGTCAGAATTCCTTCTACTTTTTTTGATATAATCAGCGGAAAGAAAGCAATGGAATTTATATTATATCTTTTATAAATCTGCCAGTCAATTGTTCTATCATTTAAGCCATTAAGAATAATACATTTTTTACTTTTATGAATCTGGTTAATTATCTTTTTGTATGAATTATCATTCAATAAATTACTTTGCTTATTAATGAAACTCTTTGTAAATCCTTTGCAAGCTGTAATTTTTATATTGTCATTTTCAAATAAACCAATCCAGCATAAAAGATTAGCTTTTTCGTGGGAGAGCTTACAAATTTCGTAAAATAATTTTTTTTGCTCTTTGACTCTTACAATCGTCTGGTTAACATCACTTAAAAAAGAATATAACTTATTTAATTTCTCAATCTTCTGATCGATTAATACTTCCCGATTAATATCTCGCGATATTACAAGAACAGCATCTTTTCCTTTATATCTAACCTTATGTGAGGTTATGTCTACAAAAATTATATTACCATTTTTTAATTGATGTCTACATATACCATACTGCTTCGATTTTATTTTTTTCTTTTTAATATCCAACAGACTGGGAATATCTTCTTTTGGTTCAAGGTCTTTCATTTTAATATTAAGAAACTCTTTTCTTGAATATCCATATTTTTTTATAGCAGCTTTATTAACTTCAAGAAGTTGTAATGATTTATAATCATATATCCACATGGGCAAGGGATGATTTTTGAAAAGTAAATTGAAAGTATAATCCACATCGGTGCCGAAAGCCATATTACCCTCACAAAATTTTTAAGAGAT
>JARYLX010000026.1 GCA_029907415.1 Melioribacter sp. | reverse complement strand
TATATCCTGCGAACCGGCAGAAGAGCTGAATCAATTCAATAAACGATGTAAGCCTTCCCGATCCGATATTATAAGCGGAACCGTCTCCCGTATTGTCCATAAGAAGCTGAATACAGTCAATCACATCATCAATATGAACAAAATCTCTGCCTTGTTGACCGGTTCCCCAAACTTCAAATGGATTTTCTTTGCGTGCTGCACGATATGCAATTGCTGGAACTGGATAACTTAAATCCTGATCCTCACCATAGCCGGAAAATGGACGAATACAAACTATAGAAATTCCATAATGTTGTGCTGCAATTTTTGCTAAATATTCTCCTGTTAATTTAGTCCATCCATAAGTCATATCCGGTTTACCGAGAGTATAATCGTCAATATTTATATAAGATTCTTTAAGAGCAATTGCATTGTCCTCTGTTTGTAAATTAATTGGATAAGCTGCAGAAGAACTTGGATACAGAACACGTTCAGGTTTTGATTTTGCAATCCAATTAAAAAATTCAGCATCAATTGATAAATCTAATGCCACAGCCATCGGGTCGCCTTCAATCTTTGCACGTCCCCCTACAATTGCAGCAAAATGAAATACATCACCAAATCTTTCGATGTTTAATCCGTATTCATCTTTTAACCAGTTTGAATTTTCATTCAGATGATTCAAAAATTTTCTGATATCCATTTTCCAAAAAAATAATCGTTCATCTTTCCCGAATATTTCAATATCCTTAAATTTTTTTGTGACAGAATCATTTAACCAGGTTGAAGGATGAGTGCCCACAGACAAATCATCAACCATTAGAATTATATCATTTGTTCTTTTAAGTAATTGTTTAACAGTATTTCTGCCTACAAATCCGCAGGCACCAGTAACAAGATGATATTTCATAAATTTTTCCTTATTCTTTAAAAGAAAAATAAGAATTTTTATTTAGAATATTTGAAAAGAAATTTTGACCTCAAAAAAGATTTTGCTTTAGAAATGTAGCTGTATCCCAGTAATTGATACTACATTTAGAATCCCTGTTATCTAAATAATAAATTCTATAAATTTCTTAAGAATCTTTGCTTTTTTATTCGAAATGCAAAATTAATTACAATGTCCGGGGAAAATATCATGAAACCCTACTTTAAATATAATTTTTCTAAAGTCATTTCATTCCTTTTATTATTATCATTTGTCAAATGTGAAATTACGTATTCTGATTTTCAATACATTCATATAAGACCTCTCTCAAAAACAGAAAAAGATATAGTCAATTCTTCTACACAATTTGGATTTAATCTCATAAAAGAAATTTCAAAAAATGAAATCAATAAAAATATAATTATTTCTCCTTTGAGTGTTTCAACAGCATTGGGCATGGTTTTGAATGGAGCAAGTGATGAAACTTATGACCAGATGAAAACAGCACTTGGCTTTTCCGATTTTAAATTCGATGACATTAATAAATCATACCAAAGTTTGGATTCATTGCTCAAGTATATTGATGAAAATGTAATTTTCAATTCTGCTAATTCAATTTGGCATCATAATGAATTTAGCGTAGAGCAAAACTTTATAGAGATAAATAAAAAATATTTTAATGCTGAAGTAAACAAAATAGATTTTTCAAATCCCGTTGCGAAGGATATAATTAATAATTGGGTAAAAGAAGCAACTAATTCTAAGATTCCCCAAATAATTGATAAAATAAATCCAGAAATTGTAATGTTTCTTATCAATACAATTTACTTTAAGGGGAACTGGCAATATCGGTTTGACAAAAATTCAACGAGAGAAGATATATTTTATATTGATGAAAATAATACTGTGACCTGCCAGATGATGAGTCAAAAAAATCAATTCAATTTTTATCACGATGAAAACATAGAAGCAGTTGAATTGCCATATGGAAACAGTTCTTTTAACATGATGATAATTTTGCCTTCATTAAATAAAAAAGTAGACGATGTTATTTCAATGATGAATACAGATAATTTTGATTTTATCAAAAATAAATTTGTTAAAAAAGAAATTACAATTATGCTACCGAAGTTCAAACTTGAATACACTAAAACATTAAATGATGCTTTGATGAACCTTGGAATGAAAGATGCTTTTATGCCGGAGAGGGCAAACTTCAGCAAGATTAGTAGATTAAAAAATTTGTTCATAAGTGAGGTAATACATAAAACATTTATAGAAGTTAACGAAGAAGGAACGGAAGCCGCAGCAGTGACTTCAATTGGTGTTGGAGTTACTTCAATTGGCAATTATTTTAAGGTCGATAGACCATTTTTATTCCTAATTTATGAAAAGAATACGAATACAATTTTGTTTATAGGAAAAGTGATAAATCCTGCTGAAGGGAGCTAATAAAAATCAAAAGAGCTTGCACTGATAGAAAATTAAAAATTACTTAGAACTAAATTGATAAGTAACATACGAAAAATTTTTTAATCACACTTAATTTTAAAGAGAGATTCTTCCCCGTCTATAGCGGGGCAGAATGACTATACTATTTTTCCTTGTCATAGTGAGATGTGGTGCAACGAAGCAATTTAAATACTAATGCAATAACAACAGAAAAAGCAATTTGAGAATCAAATTAACAAAAAATCTTATAACTAGATTTGTTTTAATATTTGTAAAAAATTTCTATTCATCATTTCTTTTCTTTAATTACATACTCCTTGTCATTTTGAAAATTGTGAACGAAAAGTTCACCGAGCAAACCGATTGCAAAGAATTGTATCCCGACTATTATTAATAAAATTCCCAGGAAAAATATTGGACGATTGTTAATTCCTCTGTTTAGAAAAATTTTTTCATAAGTTAACCATAGACTTATAAAACCACCAAGCAAAGCAGTAAGCAAACCAAAAAACCCAAACAAATGCATTGGTCTTTTAATATATCTTGTTGTAAATAATACTGTTATCAAATCAATAAATCCTTTAAAGAAACGAGATATTCCAAATTTAGTCTTTCCATAACGGCGAGGATGATGTTTAACAACAATTTCAGTAACTGAAAAACCTTTCCAGCCTGCAAGAACCGGGATATAGCGATGCAGTTCGCCATAAACATTTATGCTCTGAACTACTGCTCTTCGATAAGCTTTTAGACCACAGTTAAAGTCGTGTATTTTTACTTTTGAAAAGAAGCGAGTAACAAAATTGAAAAAGCGAGATGAATATTTTTTTATGAATGGGTCATATCTTTTCTTTTTCCATCCCGAAACGAGGTCGTAACCTTCTTCAAGTTTTCTTAAAAGATTTGGTATTTCTTCGGGGTCATCTTGAAGGTCTGCGTCCATAGTAATTATTACATCACCGGAAGAATATTTAAATCCCATCTGAAGTGCTGCAGATTTTCCATAATTTGTTCTAAAACTTAAGTAGTGAACATGATTATCATGTCGAGCTAATTCTTTTATTATGCTCAGGGATTTATCGATACTTCCATCATCAACAAAAATTATTTCATGTTCGCAGGAAATATTTTTTAATGACTTTTTTAATTCATTATAAAGTGGTTTTAATGATTCTTCTTCGTTATAAAGAGGAATTACTACTGAAATTTTCTTAAAGCTAAAGCTCTGTATTTCTTTATAATCATGTCTAATTGTAATTGGTTGAACTTTTTTTCTGAAATAAAACCTTCTTTGTTTTTTTCTTGGAGGAAATTGAGAATTATGAGATTCGTGTTTTTGATTATCACTCAAGATATTATCCATTGCTGTTAGTAAATAAAGTATTAATCACAATGATAAGTTAAATTTTGTTAATTCTAAAATCAACTTGCAAATGAAAAAGAAATAAGATGATGTTATTTATACTTCAGTGATGCAATGCTGTCATTTTGAACGAAGTAAAAATTTTTTTAGAAATCATTAATGGGTTAATAGATTCTTCTTTCGTTTCTTGGTGCACTCAGAAAGGCAATGGGAAAAGATAATACAGTCATTCTGAATGGAGCGAAGCGGAATGAAGAATCTCTCAAAAAATGAAGGAATGGTTTTTAGATTCTTCGTCGCCCACCTTTGGCGGTCTCCTCAGAATGACAGAAAAAAGCAGAATTGTAATTCTTACTCGCCGAAGGCGAGGAAGAATTATAAAACCAATTTAATAGTAATCACAATAAAATTTTTATTTATAGAATTGACTTTCAAACCGAGAAATTATTCTCTATCATTTACACTTATTCCAATGCTATAATTACCAGCAAATAAAAAATTGATACTTCAAAAAGTAAATCATATTTTTTGACTGGATAATTTATTATGCTCATAACAGAAAGGAAATTATGGGCGCTATTATTTTTTGGGGAATCATTAGAACGGCAATATTAATTCCAGTGCTGTGGCTTTTATATGGTGTGATTGAATATCGATACTGGTGGTGGCTTGTTATACTTTCAATTTATGGAGTGATAATTTATCCGGCTACTATTCAATACAGAATATTTCAAGAAGAAAATGAAGAACTTATTAGTAATACTTTGTGTTCTTCATGTAAATACTTTGATAAATCAGCAGTAATCTGTATGAAATATGATAAACATCCAACTTTAAAATATCTTCCATGTGATGGATTAGATTGGGAATTAAAGGATTATGAATATGAAGAAAAAACATTACACGATTGAAAAAGAAGATGCTCTCAAAAATAATATTATATTCTGTTCAGAGTGTGGCGAGGCTTTAACCTTTTTTGGAATTGAACCAGGTGAAATTGATTTGCAAAAAATCAAAGAACGCCACGAAAACTGCAAACGCACCGGAAAATTTAAAGGTGATAAATGCGCCATGCTTTTTATTGCAGAATCTAATGAAGAAATTTTTCCTGAGGATGAAGTAAAATAAACAATTCTTTTAATGCTTCAGTATATCTTGGTCCGGGTCTTACAAAAAGGTCAGCATTTACAGTAATTACATTGTTATTTTTGAATGCACTTAAATTTTTCCATTCAGGATAAATCTCCAAAATTCTTTTTGGTGTAAAGTAACCATTACTTGGGACAATGATATAATCAGGATTTTGTTTTAAGATTTCTTCACGACTAAAAACAGGATAATTAAGTTTTGAATCACTAGCAATATTGCTTAAAGCACATACTTCCAAATATTCATTAATAAAAGTGTTTTTACCAGCAAGCATAATAGGTTTCAGTTCTATAATAAACATTGCCTTTTTTCTTTTATATTTTTTAGAAGAGTTAATAATATGATTTGTAATTGAGTCCCAAGTTGAAATTCTATTTTTTGCAAAAGATTCAACACCGAATATTTTTGCTATATCTAAGTAAGTTTTTTTAATCCCATATATATTTCTTGGATTGGATACAAAAATTTTTAGTCTTAGCTCTTTGAACTTATCATAAGCTTCCTTAGTATTGCCTTCAACAGTAATGAAAATTAAATCTGGTTTTAGAGTTAAAATTTTTTCGAAGTCATAACTTAACATATCACCAACTTTATGAATTTTTCTTGCTTCTTCGGGATAATTGCAATATAAGGTATTCCCGATTAGATATTTTTCAAGTTTAAGGTCAAAAATCATTTCAGTAAGATTTGGGGCAAGTGTAATTATTTTACGAGGAGGTTTTTCTATGACTATAGTATTTCCAATATCATCTTTAATTGAATTTTCTATATAAAAATTCCTTTCATCTTTACCGCAGGAAAAAAGGACTATAACAAGCACAAAAAGAATTTTTATTGATTTCATCATAACTCACCCAAAATTTTCAATCATGTAATAAAAATTAGAAAGAAATTTACTGATTTTGATGATGGAAAAATTTTTGATTATTTTTGCAACGCTTCCTTAGCTCAGTTGGTAGAGCAGTAGACTCTTAATCTATTGGTCGGGGGTTCGAGTCCCCCAGGAAGCACCAAACTTAAATTTTAAGTCTTATATTGCAGAAAACATTCCAAATCATCACATCAAATAATTCAATTTTTTACTTTTATATCAATAGCCCATCTAAATAGCTTTTTATTATAAACATAATTTTTTATTAAAATAATAAATAAATCTTTATTCAAACCACACTATTTTAATTATTTTAATACAATACATAAATGGCATAGTTTATGAGAAAATTATTATTACTTTAATTAGGAGATACAAAAATTTTATTATTGGATTTACTATTAGGATACGTTAATTTTTACGTAGAATCTAAAAATTAAATCAGGGCAATAAGAAATATAAATCTACTAGGGAATTTGATAACATAAATTTTTCAAGGAGGTAAGAATGATAAATTTTTACAGAATTATTAAATACCTCAGTTTTATTTTCCTTTGTTTTTTCTTTATTAACGAATCTTTATATGCACAAGGTTCAGGAACAATTCGAGGTCGTGTTTTCGAAAAAGAAACAGGTGAACCTCTTATAGGGGCAAATGTATTAATTAAAAATACTAGTTTAGGGGCCGCAACTGATATAGAAGGGAAATATGTTATTCGAGGAATTCCAGCAGGAACACATGTGCTTAATGTATCTTATATTGGATATTCCACTGTATCTATGGAAATTACTGTAGTTCCAAACAAAACAATTGAGCAAGATTTTTATCTTGAAGCAAAAACTATAACTGGCGAAACAATTATAATCACGGCACAAGCAGAGGGCCAGCTTTCTGCAATAAATCAGCAATTATCCTCTAATACAATTTCTAATGTCGTATCTAAAGACCGCATTAAAGAATTACCTGATGTAAATGCAGCCGAATCAATTGGTAGATTGCCCGGTGTATCAATTGAAAGATATGGTGGTGAAGCCACCAAGGTTTCTATTCGTGGCTTAGAACCAAAATATAACACTATAACAGTAAATGGGGTTAGATTACCATCTACAAGCAGTTATGATAGAAGTGTTGATTTGTCTTTAATATCATCTAATATGCTCGATGGTATAGTTCTGAAAAAAGCAAATACCCCTGATATGGATGCAGATGCTTTGGGTGGTACTGTTGATTTAAGACTTAAAGAAGCACCAGAAGGTTTGAAAATTAGTCTAACTGCTCAGGGTGGTTATAATCAACTCCAGAATTATTATGGTAATTACAATTTCAATGGAACAGCAAGTAATAGATTTTTACAGAATAAATTAGGCGTAATTTTCAACTTTAATTTAGATAATTATGATAGAAGTGCGGATAAGTTTCAGGGTAATTATATACAAACTGGTTCGGGAGAAAATATAATTGTAAAACCACAAACTATTACTTTAAGAAATGAAAATGTAAGACGAGGAAGAACAGGTGCCAGTATTTTACTAGATTATAAATTGCCATTAGGCAAAATATCCGCTAATGCATTTTATAACAACTTACATTCAAAAGGGCTTTTTAGAATCAATGATATGAATATAGAACATAATAGTCATTATTATAATCTTGAATTAAGGGAAGGTAATACTTCTATTTTCACCGGGGCTTTAGGATTTCAACAGGACTTAGGTTTATTAAATTTTGATATAACATTATCAAGGTCATCATCACTTACTGATAATCCTGAAGATAAAGTATTTGGATTTGTTCAAGAAAATGGTGCTTTCAATACTACAAAAGTAGAACCAGGAATGGACCCCCATCTAATTCCTTCTTTACAATTAATTGATACACTAAAAACAGGTTTTAGAAATGCATTTACTTACAACACAAAATTAAAAGAAAATGAAACAGCATTACAGATGAATGTACAGCTGCCATTTAATATAGGAAAAGATTTTAAAGGATATATAAAAGCAGGAGGTAAGTTCAGATGGTTAGATAAAAATAATGACCAAGAACAATACGGAAGAGACAATATTCAATACGGTGGTGTTGGATTAAATAGTATTGTTCAGCCTGTTTTAAGATATTTAAGTCAAAAGTATCCAGATGATTGGGATTGGTTAAAGGATTCAGCATTAGCCCGTTCTAATGCAGTATTTCCAATTTCAAGATTTTTAACAAATGAAAAACCACCACATTTTCTTAATGGTGAATATGACCTGGGATTTATGGTTGATCAACGATTATTAAAACAATTTCTCGAAGCACTTCAGGAAACATCAAAACAAACCCCAAGTAACTGGTTATATTATTCAATGGGCTCAATTGGCTATGACTATGATGGAATTGAAAGATATCAGGCAGGATATATTATGACTGAGATTAGCTACAAAAATTTAATTACATTGATCCCGGGGGTAAGATATGAAGCAGATTATTCAAAATATCATGGACAACGTTTTAAAGAAGTCGAACAGGCAGGTACACAATTACCACCAGCAGATTTCGAAAGATTAGAAAATGTGCGTGATAATAAGTTTTGGTTACCCATGGTTCATGTTATTGTAAATCCATTCAGCTGGCTTAAAATTAGATTAGCAAGAACTGAAACATTAACAAGACCAGATTATATGCAGTATGCTCCTATTACTACAATAGACAGATTCAATGGTTATGTAAGAGCTAACAATGCAGCATTGAAGCCTGCAAAATCAACAAACTATGATGCCTCAATTCAGATTTATCAAAATTATGTAGGATTTCTTACATTTTCTGGCTTTTATAAGAAAATTAATGACTTGATTTTCCAATCTGGTTATCAGCTGCAACCCGGGGTTGAAATACCTGCAGGATTAAATATTCCAACGTCCTGGCTAAGAGATAAAGATGGAAGAGTAGTAGCAACACCATATATGGATACTTACTTAAATAATCCATATCCTGCTTATTATAAAGGATTCGAAGTAGAGTGGCAGACACACTTCTGGTACTTACCTTCATTTCTTAGAGGTTTGATTTTTAATGTAAACTATTCAAGAATTTTCTCAGAAGTTGATAAACAACGTTTTGTAGTAAATAGAGTTGTTGAAGGTAAACCACCAAGAGTAACGATTAAATATGTAGTTCAGGATACAATTAGAACAGGAAGAATGCCTTATCAACCTTCTCATATTTTTAATTTTACACTCGGTTATGATGTTAAAGACTTTTCTGCAAGATTATCATTCTTATATCAAACAGACAAACTAACATACTTGGCTAATTATCCAGGGTTAGATCAATCCACTGGTACTTATTATAGATGGGATTTAACTCTTCAACAAAAACTACCATGGAATATTCAGGTATTCGTCAATCTGAATAATCTTAATAAAAGGGCAGATAGAAGTTATAGAGGAAATGTCGAAACAAATGCTGCCTATACTGAATACTATGGATTTACTATGGATGTAGGTATTAGGTATAATTTTTAACAAATAAGGAGTGTTTCTTTCACTTAATTAAATTATTTCATCAAAATATATGGAGGATGGTTCTTATGAAACATTTTTTCAAAATACTATTTCTTTTGCTAATTGTAGGATTGATAATTTTACCGACTAAAAAAGTCAGCGCACAACAGGGCGATACTCTTGTTGTAGAGTATCTTGATAATCAGGGTAATTTTGTTGTTGATGCTTTAACAAACGCAATTAATAATGATGTAAATAGACCTGAAGGAAGAGTATACAAATTACGAGCTGGAGGAATTTACTGGGTTACAGAAGAAATTAAAAATGATGGTTGGCATTTAAGAATAGTTGGCGAGCCACCAGATCCCAAAAATCCAGATAAATTTCCAGCAGTAATTCAAAGAGTATCCAGACCTGATGGTTCTGTTACAGCGCGTTTAATTACAGGCGGTGGTAGCATTACATTTAAGAACATTTATTTTATTGGTTGTGACGATGCGGGGGTTCAAACAGCATACCAGCCAATTCAGGTAGATGCCAGCGATTCTCGTTTTGTTTTTGACCATTGCATTTTTGAAAGAACCAATTTTGCTCTTGTTGCATGGACAGGTAAAAATAATGATATTATAATTACTAACTGCGTTTATAGAAATTTACTGGAATCACCTCCAACACAAATTTGGACAGGCCGTGGTATTTCAATATGGAATGATGCTGATACAGTAATTATCGAAAACAATACATTCTTTAACATTGGTTTTACTTCTTTGCAGATTGAAAGTGGTACAGCAAAATATTTGAGATTCAATCACAATACAATAGTATTTAATGGCAGAAGTATTAATACAACACCATGGCTCTATGAAGCATACTTTGCAAATAATTTACTTATAAATCCATTCTGGCATGGAGAAGCTCACAATCAAACTGAATTGGATAGCCCAAATAGAGACCCACGTGCAACAACATCTGGCATATTTGCTTTTGGAGCATTACCGACTAAATACGGACCTGAACAAAGCCGTAGAATTTTATTTGCCAATACTGCTGCTTGGTTAGATCCGCAGTTTATTACATTCTTTAATGCAAATAACATTAGAAAGCAACCATTTGTTGGACCTGTACTCAAAGAAGATTTCTTAAGCAAGTATGAAAACATGGTAGTAAAAGATACATTCTGGTTAGATCAAAGACCGAATTTCCCTGTATATCCATCTGAAATTATTCCTAATATGATTGAAAATGTTACTGGCATAAGAGCAGGGGCTTCATCAATACCTACATATTTTTATAATCTGCCCCAAAATCCTGATGGAACAATTTGTAATACTTGCCCAAGCTGGCCATTACCAGAAAACTTTTCTTATACTGAACCAGCTTTCCTGTTGACTGCTGGAACCGATGGATTGCCATTAGGTGATTTGAACTGGTTCCCTGATAAAAAAGCTGTTTTCGAAAAGAATAAGGAACAATATGTCGAACAATTAAGAAAACTTGCTGGACCAATTTATCAGTATGATATTATTTCTTCCTATGAAGCTGAAAAAACCACACTTGGCGGTGCTGCACAAGTTAAATCAGTATCTGGATTTGTTTATTTTGTAATGGATGCAGGTGGGTATATTGAATGGACATTTGATTTACCTGAAGAGGGAGAATATGATTTGGGTATTTATCAGCATATGCGTGGTAATGGTATGAGAGGTCAACATACATATGTAAATGGTGTAGAAATTCATGATGCTGCTCATGGCTGGGGGGAATTGATTTTTGACCCTGCTTCAGGTCCTGCAGCTGGTATTGATATTAACAGCTGGCAATGGGTTGTAGTAAAACAATCAGATATTATTGAAGCTGGAGCACTAACATTCAAGAAGGGTACAAATACTGTAAGAATCGAAAAATCCTGGGGTTGGCAAAATTTTGCTGGTATTAGAATATTAAAAGATGGACAGATAATTAAGGAATTAACAGGTGCCGATGTAACAGATTATGACCTCGTTCAACCTCAAGTAGAAGGTGCTATATGGGTTCCAAGCTGGTTTAAGGCAGTTGCTCTTAATACAGGTGGTTCAGTTTCATTTGATGTAAATGCACCTGCAAGTGGTACTTATGCATTGAATATTCTTTATCAAAATTATAGTGGTCCACAAGCACTTAGTGTTAAAATAGATGGTACCGAGAAACTAACAGCTACACTTGAAAGCAAATCTGATTCAACAGGGCTGTCATATCTCACTGATAAATTTTCTCTTAATGAAGGTAAACATACAGTTACTTTAACAGGCTCTAATGTTAATCTTGATGTTATTCAATTTATAAAAGTTACTGTTGTAAGTTCATTGAAAGACCTCAATCAAATTCCAAATGGTTATGCACTTGAACAGAACTATCCTAATCCATTCAACCCAACAACAACAATTAATTTCTCAATTGCTAAACCTTCAAATGTTAAATTGACAGTCTACAATATTCTTGGTCAAAAAGTAGTTACACTTGTTGATAAATTTATGGGGGCTGGAGTTTATTCTGTTGAATTTAATGCAAGAGGTTTAGCATCCGGTGTTTATTTCTATGGAATTGAAGCAGGTGATTTTAAGACTTATAAGAAAATGATTTTGCTCAAGTAATTAGTTGCTAATTTAATAAAAAGGCTGACTCAAATAGGGTCAGCCTTTTTGTTTTTAAAATTACAATTAGAAATTATTTTTTAATTGGTTTTAATCTAAGCATAATAACATCGTGTGAAGGTATAACTGAATGAAAATTTTTTTCGGTTGTTCCTATATCTTTCTTTAACCACAAATCTCGTATTTGATAAATATTATTTCTGAAGTTAGCTTCTTTATTAAATAGTGAATCAATAACAATATAATTATTCCATTGAAAATTAAGTTCTATCGGTTTTGTTGAACGATTTAAGAAGCACACAGCCCAGTTATCATGCATCAGTGGCTTGAACCAAATTTCAAGTCCATCATTTTCAAAATATTTAAAACCTTGAATTCCAAGTGAATCTTGATTAACTGCAATTACTTCTTTATTTGTCAAAATTTCTTTTGTTTCATTTGTCATGTTTGATAAATCATTACCAGCAATTAATGGAGCTGCAAGCATACACCACATAGAAAAATGGGCTCTATCTTCATTGACAGACATACCATTTCCAACTTCAAGCATATCAGGGTCATTCCAGTGGTCTGGACCTGCGTAAGCACGTAATCCTTTTTGCATATCAAGTATTTGCATAACTCCCCATGATTTCCATGTTCCATGGTCTACAACGCAATCAAAGCAAGCAGTTATATCGCCAGTAGTTCTCCATAAATGACCAATATTTTTTGCCCATAACCATGGTCTGTTATTTCCCCATTCACAGATGCTAAAAACAATTGGTCTTTTAGCTGCATATAGTGCGTTTCGCATGGTCAAATAAGCACCTTCAGCATTTAATCCTTCTGTATAGCACCAATCATATTTCAGATAGTCAACTCCCCATTCAGCATATTTTTTTGCATCTTGAAATTCATAGCCACGACTGCCTGGTCTGCCTCCACAAGTATACCAACCTGCATCAGAATAAATTCCAAATTTTAAGCCTTTTGAATGAATATAATCAGCCAAAGCTTTCATACCAGATGGAAATCTTTCCGGGTCAGGTTGAATAAATCCAAGACTATCACGTTGTCCCTGCCAGCAATCATCAATTATGATATATTGATAACCAGCATCTTTCATTCCACTTTCAACCATTGCATCAGCCATTTTCTTAATTATCTCTTCATTGATATTGCAGCCAAATTTATTCCAGCTGTTCCATCCCATTGGAGGGGTTAAAGCTAATTTCTCAAATTTTTGAGCAAAAATTGAAGTTGCAATTAGAATTATGGTAAAAAATTTTTTCATTGTTTACTCCTTTAATATTATTTTGCTTTGAGCAACTTTATGCAATTAATTAAAGCTCGGGTTGTATGATAATTTCCTTTCCAGATGGTTCCTTTAGGCATTTTTTTGTTCTCAGGCATTATATCAGTACCTCCAATAAACCAGCCGCCATGTTCATTATCGATAAGATAATTCTTGATGTAATGCCACTGCATTTCAAAATAATAATAATAATTTATTTCATTATCATGAAATAATTTTGACATTAATAATGCAGAATTTAGTGCTTCTGCCTGTGCCCACCATTCTTTTGTATTTTTTATTATTGTAATTTTATTTTGATTTTTGAAATAATAACCTGCATCAAAAATTCCTCCAGTTGAATAATCCCAGCCATTAATTAAAGTGTGATTGACCATTGACTTAGCTTTATTAATTGTAACAGAATCTTTTATATCTAAAACCTCTGCAGCTTCTAAAAGCAGATATGCAGTTTCGATATCATGACCGAATGATATATGTTCTAAAAAGAATTTTTTGTTTTTATCTGAACTTGAATATTTGTATTCAATTGGAGTCCAGTCTCTTTCAAAATACAATTTCAAGTAACCTTTATTTGATGCAACTTTATCTCTGATTAAATAAAAAAGTGATAATAATCTTTCTCTTAGTTTATCATTTTTCCATACTTTGTATAATTCAGTATAAGCTTCGAGAACGTGAATCATTGAGTTGTAATCTTTTGGTGGTGTATTGTCATATCCATAGATAAACGGAATGCCTTCTTCAGATATAAATTGAAAATAACCATCATACAAAGAATCGTGACTATGTTTATCTATCCATTTGAAAGTTTCTATTGCTAATTTTAATGCAGCAGAATCACGGCTTGCATTGAAATAAGCAGCTAATCCATAAATTGCAAATGAATTTCCATAAACTCTTTTAATTATTTTTCCTTTTTCTTTAATTGGTTTTCCTTCTCTTGTTACAAGGTCAAAAAAGCCTCCATATTTTTTATCCCACATTAGATTTCTGAGAAAATGAAAACCATGTCTTGCAATTTTTATGTAGTTGGTGTCACTATAAAATTCTGCTAATTGTGAACAAGTCCAAATGTGTCGTGCCTGTGTTACAATAAATTTATTTTGTTTTCCATTTAATTCCCATTTATAATTTATATCGCTAAAAAATCCTCCATAAATTGTATCAATTGATAAAGGATACCATTTTTCAATATCGGATTTCAATAAATCTCTAAGTTCTTTAAGAATTATTTTATGTTTATCATTTACTTTTGTTATCGAAAAATTTTTTGGTGTTACTAAAAATATAGTTTGAGCATAGCAAAGATTTAATACAATTACTTTGAATAAATATACTCTTATAAAGTTCATATGAAAATTTTTGTTTGTGAATTTACTTTACAGTTTTATCTAATTTCATTTTCATGCTTTCATAAAGTTTTCTTCTTCCTTCTTTATCTTTGTTTAAGATATCTCTGGCATAATTTGCCACCTGTTCGGCAACATATCTTGGGACAACACAAACACCATCTTTATCTGCAACAATAACGTCCCCTGGGCAAACAAGAACTCCTCCAATTACGATTGGGCGGTTGACAGATTCAAGTTCATTTCGACCGGGCCTTATTCCTCGTCCTGGTTTTCTGAAATAAAGAGGGACTTTTTCGATTGCAATATCATCAAGGTCTCTTGCAGAAGCATCTGTGACCACACCAACAGCACCTCTTCGATGCCATTCAAGTATATTGTATGATCCTATTGAACCGATATCTTTTTCTTCAACATCATCAATTACTACTACAGTGCCTGGCTTAATTAATTTAGTGAATGCTTCGCTTGAATAAGCATTATAAAAATTACTTTCCCATTCAGAAAATTCTTCTCCGGGTTGAGGTCTATCTGATTTTTGAGTAGGGACATATCTTGCTGTTATTGCAATACCTCTGAATTGATGAGTTAAATCGACAGGGTCAATCCATGCGGGATGAATTGAGGGGTCAACAAGTCCTTTCCCTGGTAGACCAACTATGTCCATTCCATCAGAAACATCAGCAACTCTTAATCCTTCAAAGAGCTTTAATATTCTTGCATCTTCTTCTTCGGAATATACTTTTGTTTCAATGAAATTAATTCCTTTTCTTTCTGTTGCAAACTGATGAGTTTTTTGGTCATTCTCTGTTTTTGTTTCTTGAGGAATTATTTGTGATGAGATTATTAAGTATAAAATAAATACTTTTAGTTTCATAAAATACTCCTATTATTTTTGGGTTTGCAGGAAAACTTAATTAAATATTAATTAAAAAGTATGCCATGAAAATATGGTTGGTTAAAGTGAGTTTGACTAATGAATATTAATATTTTTTATGAAAATACTTTACAGAAGTTTTTTTTCATTTAATTGTTTTTATCAAAAGAATAAATATTTATCACAATAATAAAATTGTAAGTTGAAGCGACGGCTTCGACAAAAAAGGAGAAATTTCACAAAGCTTGGGCTTAGTGTCAAAATATTTATAAATTAAATAAGATTCTTCGCTTCGTTCAGGATGACTTTGTTATTTTTCTTGTATGTCATTCTGAGGAACTCACCTTTGGATGGATGACGAAGAATCTTATTCCAATTTTTTGTTTTAAAGAGATTCTTCACTTCGTTCAGAATGACATTGTAGTTTTTTCCCCATTGTTATTATAAGTCCGCTAAAAGGTGGATGAAGAATCTTATTCCATTTTTTTGTTTTTAAGAGATTCTTCATTCCGCTTCGCTCCATTCAGAATGACTGAATTATTTTTTCACTGTCATTCTGAGTCCGCCGAGAAAGGCGGACGAAGAATCTTAAAACACATCAAAAATTTTTAAAGAGATTCTTTGTTTTGTTCAGAATGATTATTTTAAATGTTTTTTTCATACAAACGAATAATTCTATCCATCATCTCATCGGTTTCTTTTCGGATAATTTTTCTTTCAGGTTTTGCTTCAAACCAATCAATTGTTCTTTTGATTCCTTCTTTAAAAGATATTGTTGCTGTAAAACCAGGCACATATTTTTTGATTTTAGAATTATCAAAAATTACACTGTAAGATTTATCACCAAGCAAACTTCCCATTAAAGAAATTTCATGTTTAACAATAAAATCTGAAGGTATGTGAATAATATTTGGTTCAACACTTATAGTTTCTGCTATCGTTTCATAAATTTGATTCCAAGTC
>JARYLX010000269.1 GCA_029907415.1 Melioribacter sp. | reverse complement strand
AACTAAATAATTAAGAATAAAAAAATGTTAAAAGCTATTCTAAATATTGCAAAGAATGAATTAAATCAGATAAGAAACAGCAGAATAACCGTTTTTCTTTATTCAATATTTCCATTAATAATATTTCTTTGCTACTCGATAGTTTATCAGAATGAAATTATAAGAGAAATTCCTGTTGCAATCGTAGATGAAGACAAATCTGATTTATCAAGAACAATAATTCAGTTCATCGAATCTTCGCCATCAATGAAAATAGTTAGCTATTGCAATAATCAGGACGAAATGAAAGAGGAATTTCTCAAAGGTGAAATTCACGGTGCGTTTTACTTTCCTGCTGATTTCAGCTATAAAATAAAATCCGGAAAACAATCAGATGTAATAATGTTTATCAATGCAAGTAATTTGCTTATAAGCAACAGCATACTGAATGATGGCACAAAAATTCTCAAAACTGTTAATGCCGGAATTTTGCTGAAAAAATTTAAATCGAATGGAATGACTGAAAAACAAGCAATGAATCTTGTCAATCCGATTAAAGTTGAATCAAATATTTTATATAATTCAAACTATAGCTACATAACTTATCTGATTCCGGGATTAACAACTTTTATTCTGATGATGATTGTTATGATGGGAGCTGTTCCGATTATCAATCACAAATTGACGGAAAGTGAATTTCAGAATGAACTTTCAATAACGAATAATAAAATTTTCCCGTTACTTGTTGGGAAATCAATTCCGCACTTGCTTTTTCATTTTGCAAATGCTCTAATTCTTGTTGGAATTATATTTCCGCTGTTTCATATAAATGTAAAATCGTCGCAGTTTATTTTAATAATTTATTTATTCTTCTTTATCGTTGTAAGCTTCAGCTTTGGAATAATGTTATCATCCCTAATTCCCAAAAGATCATTTGCAACTGAAGTTGCACTTTTTGTTCTGACTCCTGCTTTCATTTACAGCGGATTAACATTTCCTCTTTGGGCAATGCCGGAGTTTCATCAGATAATTGCCAAGTTAATTCCATATACATATTTCCTTTCCGGCTTCATAAAACTTTATGAAATGGGTACAGGCATAATTTACCTCAAGAAAGAAATTATTGTATTATCAATTTTCTTATTCATTTCATTTGTTATCACAATGATTTCAATAAAAGTCAGATTAAATATTTTAAGAGAAAAATCAGATGAAAAAGATTAACTCAATCTTCGTAATAATTAAAAGAGAAATTGACTGGATAATTACTGATTTAGATTTGATTGCAATGCTTATTGTAGCACCATTGTTCTATTCTTTTTTCTATGGAACAATGTATATGAATAAAATTGAAACAGAAGTTCCGGTTGCAGTTTATGATGAAGATCGTTCTTTTGATTCTTATGAGTTTGTTGAAGACCTGAATGCTAATGCGCTGATAGATGTTAAATTCAACATTAACAATCCCGATGAGATTAAAGACAAGTTAATAAATGAAGAAGTTCAGGGTGTGATTTTCATTCCTAAGAATTTCGCCTCTGATTTGAAGTATAACAGAAGTGTAACTGTAAAAACTTTTCTGAACACACATCGTTTTCTTCATTCGAATGATTTGAATAAAGCGATAAATGAAGTTGCCTTAAATAAAGGTGAACAGATACGAATTCAGTATCTCAATTCAAAAAGTTTTAGTAATGATCAGGCAAAACAATTATCAACACCATTGAAAGATGAAACAAGATTGTTATTCAATCCCTCGGAATCTTATGGAGATTTTTTAATTCCGGCAATTCTTGTACTTGTTTTCCAGCAGACATTGTTTATGGGTTTAGGTCAGTCAATGGCAAAAGAAAATGAATTAAAGAAATTAAATGAACTTAAAACAATTTCAGCTTCTAATTCTGTTAATTCAATAATTGGTAAAGCCGGATTTTATTTAATCCTTTATCTTTCTTATGCTTTACTATTTTTTTCTGTTCATTTGGCAGTTTTCAAAATACCTTTTAACGGAAGTTATATTGCTTTTCTCGTAATGACATTGTTGTTGCTGATTTCGATTTCTTCAATTGCGATAATAATCGGAAGTTTCTTTACCAAAAAAGTTCACGCCTTAATTTTGATTTCATTTACTACTTATCCACTTTTCTTTTTCACAGGATATTCCTGGCCAAAATTTTCGATGCCGCTCATTGCACAGATGATTGGATATTTAATTCCCACAACGCCATATCTGCAGTCGTTAAATCGTATTGTGTTAATGGGATCTAAAATTGAACATATAATTCCAGAAATAATAAATATATTTTTGTTGACTTTGTTATATTTTTCAATCGCGTATTATGTAATAAAAAAGAAATTCTTAACTTTATATAATCTTCATTAACACATAATAAATCTATTTATTATGCTTTATAATTTCTCTACAAATAAAATTACGAATTATAAATTTTCATAAATGATTAAAAAATAATTTCATAATTCTTTCAATCTTAATTTCATATATTTTTAGTTCATTTTTATATAATCCACATTAAATTTATATTTCAAAACAAAAAATATTTTTTTATTATGAATGATAAACCTAAATGTTTTTGTGGTGTATTTGGTATTTTTGGTTGCAATGATGCAGCAATTAAAACCTATTATGGTCTTCATGCTTTACAACATCGCGGGCAAGAAGCTACTGGGATTGTAACAGCAGATATAAATGAAAAGGGAAGGAAAGTTTTTAATGTCCATAAAAATTTTGGACTTGTATCTGAAGTCTATAATCAAGAAATTTTCGAAAATTTATTAACCGGCAATGCTGCTATAGGACACAATAGATATTCTACAACAGGAGCAGCTGATTCTAAAAAAAATATTCAACCATTTGTTGTAAATTATAAATCAGGTAATATTGCAATTGCACATAATGGTAATTTAACAAATGCTAAAGCATTAAGAGAAAAACTTGTAGGAGATGGGGCAATATTTCAAACAACGAGTGATACAGAAGTTATACTCCATCTTATAGCAAGAAGCAAATTAGAAAATCAAACTGAGCAGATTATCGAAGCACTTCGGCAAATTGAAGGTGCTTATAGTCTGGTGATATTAACTGATGATAAATTAATAGCAGCTCGTGATCCTCAGGGTTTTCGTCCTCTTTCAATAGGGAAATTGAATGGTTCTTATATTGTTGCTTCGGAAACTTGTGCTTTTGATATCATTTCTGCTGATTATATTTGTGATGTAAAACCTAATGAATTGGTGGTAATTGACAACGAAACCTTGATAAATGGAAATATTAAATCGTATAAAATTCATTTTGAAAATAGGGAAATCAAACACTGTATATTTGAGTATATTTATTTTTCCAGACCAGATAGTAAAATATTTGGAGCAAGTGTTGATAAATTAAGAAGGAAACTCGGTAAAGTTTTGGCAGAAAAACATCCTGTAATTGATAAAGACGGAGATAAAGTAATTGTTATTAGTGTCCCTGATAGCTCAAATACTGCAGCAATTGGTTATCAAACTCAATTAGCAAAGCAGGGGATACCATCAAGATTAGAAATTGGTTTAATTAGAAGCCACTATATTGGAAGAACTTTTATATTGCCAGGACAAAAAGCAAGAGAGATTGGAGTAAAAATTAAATTTAATACCGTTAAAGGTGTACTTGAAGATAAAACAGTAGTTATTGTAGATGATTCTATTGTGCGTGGAACTACTTCAAAACAATTAGTTAAATTGCTTAGGGAAGCTAAACCTAAAGAAATACATCTAAGGATTTCTTCTCCTCCAATTATTAGTCCATGCTACTATGGAATGGATTTCCCATCTGCTAATGAATTAATTGCCAACAAATTTAACGGCGATATTGAAGCAATAAGACAGTATTTAGAAGTCGATAGCCTTGAATACTTAACAATTGATGAAATGCTTGAAGCAATGGTAGACCATTCAAAAGATAATTTTTGTACAGCATGTTTTTCAGGAAATTATCCCGTTCCAGTAGAATTAGGTTTGACAAAAGA
>JARYLX010000268.1 GCA_029907415.1 Melioribacter sp. | reverse complement strand
AAGTTTGCCGTATTTCTTTTCTTGTTTTATTGCATAATTAACTGGCGATTCGAAATATAATTTTAATTCATTGTTTTTTGGTTTAAGCAGTTTTGTCACATCATATTCATATTTCAAAAACATATTAGATGTTGTCCCTAATTGAATATCGTTCAAATAAATATTTGCAACCGTATCAATACCTTCAAAGATTAATTTTATTGGTGAAGAATTTTTATAATCAAAGGGTGAATCAAAAATTGTTTTATAAATCCAATCTGATTCAGAAATCCAGTTAAGTCGTTTTTCATTATCCGAGTAAAATGGTTCTTCAATTAAATTGTTTGATAAAAGGTCTGTATGAACAGTGCCAGGAATCTCAGCTTTTATGCTCTTTATTTTTTTTATTTCATTCGGTGTCGATGATGAATAATTGTTTCCTAATTTCAATTCCCAATTTTTATTAAGGATGAACTTTTCTTTCATAAATATTACTCTCCCAAATAATGATTATGTCAAAATTGAACTGTGAGTCTTTCTAATTTTTCTTGATGTGTAAAGCTGATATTTATTATCCATTCATTTTTGTTTTGATGAATCGAATAATCAACGGTATGATTTCGATTTAATTTTATTTCTTTTGGCAAATGTTTTGAGATAATTATGGTTTTGTTTTTGTGTCCCTTAAAAGCTTTTAAGTGAATATCCATTTTATTTTTATCATAAGTAAATTCTTCAAGAATTGAATTAGTACTTTTCAGAAAAGCATTTTTTAGTTCACCAATTGAAAAATTTATTTGGTTTACATGAAATAACTTTTCCGGGATAACAAATGAATTAATTTCTTTCTTATCAATTTTATTTTGTAAAAATTTATTTCTTACCAAATTCACATTTGCTAAACGACCATTAATATAAAGATTAAATAAACATTCACTTTGTTCATACAATAAAAAGGGATTAAGTTCAATATTCCATTCATTGTTATTAATTCCGAAAAGATGATAGAGAGTATAAAGGTACCAACCAGCTGCCCACATAAATTGCGGTTTATCAATAGTTCCGTAAATTTTTAGATTATTATAATCACCATTTCTTACTTCATACATTGCTGGCTGTCCATTTGGTCCATTTATAATTCCATCAATTGTCATAACATTCTTAATGAATTCTCCGGCTTTATTTTTCTTTCCGATTGAAATTAGAGCTAATGCATACCAGGCATTTGAGTGAAACCAAATTCCACCATTTAGATAATAAAATTTTTCTCCAGCTTCGTTTCCTGCAAAATGCCAATAATCTCTAAGTTGTGTAAAATCCATTGGATAAACTGTATAAACCCCAACTTTTTTATCAATAAGAAATTCTTCTGCAGTTTTAATCATTCGTAAATTTTTAGAAGAATCAATCAATCCAAAGTGAGCAGCTAAAAGTGAACCGCTGTAATAATGTTCATCAATTACATTTAGTTCTGAACAATTCATTAAGTAATTAAAATTATCTAACCACAATTTTTCATTTAAGCTTTTTTCCATTCTATCCGATAGGTTTTCATATTCACTAAGTTTATCTTCATTTTTTTCAATTACAGTTGATAGATAAATGTATGAACGAATTGCTTGGATTGCTAAAATTGTCATGTAGCTTCTCTGTCCATATAGTTTGCCAATGTCCCACCAATCAGGACGATATGATAACATTAAATTATCTTCACCTTTTGTTTTAAGAGCATTGGATAGTGATTTTTCTAAATAAGGATAAATTTGCTCAATAAATTTTTTATCCTTTGAATATTTCAAATACTCTGAAGCAACAATAATAAACCAGAAATTATTCCAGTTATCATAATCAGCATATTCAGTAACATAAGCTGTATCTTTCCAGTAGTAAGCATGAGGAATTATTTTTTCTTTATTAGCATGTTTTATTATAAACATTAAATCATTTTTAACTCTTAGTAAATCAAATTTCACTGCAGCAAAATCTGTCATTAAAACATCATGAGTGAAGTAAAAATTATATTCAGCAGGACAGGGCATAGGAACAATATCGCCGTCAATATAATGTTTGTTTACTTCGAGAATTGCTTTTGCCCAGTTGACAGTTTTATCAAAAGTATCATCTCCGCTTTTAATTACATCTGTTTTATTAATTCTTGATAGAATGAAATTCTCAAAATTTTTTATTTCTTTTTTATAATTTTTTCTTAAATAATTGACTAATTGATTCCCTTCGTAAATTTTGCACGTTCCTAGAATTTGAGTGACAATCAATTTTTCTTTTGGCTTGAGTATTTTTTTGTAAATAAAATTTGCAGAAGGTTCGTCAATAAGATTTTTATTTGAAGCATATTTTTGAAAATTAATTTTATTTGACAAAGATTCATTGAGCACAATATCGAAAGGCTTTTCTGTTACATTCACAATAAACACACGTGAATTTTGTGTTTCTTTAGCCAAATTATTTGCGAAAATTATTTCTCCATTATTCATCGAAGAAATATTGATTTCTTTCTTTATTTCGAAAGTATGACTGGTTCTAAGTGCAAGTGCCAATCTAATAAATAACTCAACTTCTTTCTTTTCATTCGAATTATTTGTTATTGAATATGTAATTACAACAGTGGGTTTTGTTTTAGTAAATTGATATGAAATCTCAAATGACTTATCACTTTCATATTTATAAAATTTTACTGAATACGGCGTAAGCTCATATTTATATGATTGATTATTAAGCCATTGGAATTCATCATCAAATTTCAGTGCTGTGTTCATAATATAAGTCGTATCTCGATGCCAGTAGTCGCTGCTAAGGTCGATACTATTTGCAACAGGATAATAAAAACTAAATCTTTGCGGAATTGGACAGCTGTGATGAAATTCTGCTCCAGCAAAGTAACTTCCTACTTCTATTTTTGCATCACCTTGATAATTAATCTTCTCAAAACGTTTTATTTGAGAAAAAGTTTGCAATGTTAATAAAGCTGAAATAATAATTACTGTAGTTTTCATTTTTCATTTAATAATTTATTCAACAAATCATTTACATTGACATAAGCAAAACTGCTAACATAATCCGACATTGCATAAGGGAACACAAGATAATTACCATTAATTACTCCTCCACAGGAATAAACTACATTCGGCACATAACCATTTCTTTCATGTTCTTTTGCTTCAAGGAGTGGTTCTCTAAGTCTTCCTATTAATTTTGTTGGGTCATTTTTATCAAGCAGAAAAGCTCCAATTGAATAACGCCGGGCTGGTCCAACTCCATGGCTCAAACATAACCATCCTTTTTCTGTTTCGATAGGTGAGCCGCAATTCCCAATCTGAAAAAATTCCCATGTATATTTTGGTTCCATCAGCAATTGTTTATAATCCCATTGATACAAATTATCCGAAAACATTATAAAATTATTTTCGTTATCCTGACGTGAAAGCATTACATATTTACCATTAATTTTTCTTGGGAAAAGAGCCATACCTTTGTTTTGAACTTCAGCACCTTTCAACTTAGAAATTGTAAAATTCATAAAATCTTTTGTTCTCAAAAGCTGCATTGAAATATTATGTCCATCATATGCACAGTAAGTAGCATAATAATTTTTCACCCCATTGTCTTCAGTAAAAAGAACAAAGCGTGCATCTTCCATCCCATTCATTTCAGTATCTAATTGAGGGAATAATGTTCTTTCAGAAATATCCATATCTTCAAAATTAGCTTCGTACATATCATCAGAAATTAATTTGATTGACGGCATTTCCGCATAAATTGATGCTTCGTCAAGTTCAATATTATTTTGTAAGTCAATTACACCACTTCGAAATACAATTGAAGAAACATGTCCTTCGCCGGTTGCTCTTAGGCTAATAATAAACCGCTTTTTATCATTTGGTAAATTCGATTGGTCTGGATGCCATACCATTGAAGGATTAAATAGTGCTGTACTTTCAAGTGAATACTCGTTTGAAAAGTATGAACCAATTAATAATTTTTTAATTTCAGGGATATTGTCATTTAAT
>JARYLX010000267.1 GCA_029907415.1 Melioribacter sp. | reverse complement strand
AATGGGATTCTTGCACGTCGAACATGGAAATTTAGTAAATGATTTGAATATGAAAATTGATAATCGCGGAAATATTGTTGTGGATAAAAATTACAAAACATCAGTCGATAAATTTTTTGCAACCGGAGATTCTATTATTGGAGCTTCACTCGTAGTTAGAGCAATAAGTCACGGAAGAAAAGTTGCAGCTGAAGTTAATAAGTATTTAACAAATGTATGATATAGAATGTGGAATTAGGAATTAGGAATGTGGAGTTAGGAATTTGAAATGAAGAATTAGGAATTAGGAATTTGAAATGAAGAATTAAGAATGTGGAATTAGGAATGTGAAATTAAGAGTGTGGAATGAAGAATTGATATGAATGGCAATTAATATTGATTTATGAATTTTAGTTAAAAAAATTTTTATTGTAGTAAATCATCTAGGGCGCTTATAAAATTTTATCGAGGGAATTTTTTTAAGTACATTTTGAAAACAATCCTTAATGATGAAAATTAATTTTTTGCTTGGATTTTATTTCAATAATTTTTAATTAATATCATAAAAAATATCTCATTAGGGCAAAAGTCAGGGCAATAAGAAGTTCACTCTATGTTAAACATAAAGTGTATTTCATTAATAATATTTATTTGGGCAATAAATATATTTGCTCAACAAACTTCTCCTCTTACTTTTAGTGAAATAATGTTCTATCCCTCTGAAACAAATGGAGAGTTTGTAGAGATTTATAATACTTCTTCAACGGAAACAATTGATATTGCAAATTATAAGTTCAAGTATTACACATCATCGAACAATAATCTTATTCCCCTTATTGGCGGAACGAAATTGGGACCAGGTAAATTTGCTGTAATACTTCAAGGCAATTATGATTTCAATAATGGAATTTATAAAACATTAATTCCCTCTGATGTAATTGTATTGAAAGTTAGTTCCAATAACTTTGGTTCTTCCGGTATGGCTAACACAACAAGCAGAACTGTATATTTGATTGACCCAAGCGGACAAACTGTAGATACTTACACTTATTCTGCAGATAATTCTGCCAGTATTTCTGATGAGAAGATAATTTTGAATAAAGATAATTCTTCTTCTAACTGGAAAAATTCTCTTAGAACTCATGGAACACCAGGTTTTAAAAATTCAGTATCGCCAACAGATTATGATTTACAAATTAAGTTTCTCAACATTAATCCATCGACCCCTCGAGCAGAAGATTCATTGAAAATTACTTTTGTAGTTATTAATAAAGGCAGATTAACAGCTAATAATTTTTCTGTAAGCATTTTTAATGATGTAAATCGTGATTCTATAGAGCAAGCAGGAGAAAATATTTTTTATCAAGATTATTCTGAATTAATAAACGGTGATTCAATTGTAATTCAAAAATCTTTTTATACAGAAACACCGGGCAATTACTCATTTATAGCCGGTATAAATTTTTTAATCGATGAGGTTTTAACGAATAATAGAACAATTGCAAATGTAACAGTTGCAGAAAAATTAGCTTTGTATAATGATATTGTTGTTAACGAAATAATGTATGCACCAATTAATGATGAACCCGAATGGATTGAACTTTATAATCGTTCCAATAGAAAAATTAATTTGAGAAATTGGAAAATTGCTGATAACTCTTCTTCAGTTGTAATTTCTAATAATGACTTATTTATCGATTCGAATCAATTTTTAATTATCAGCAAAGATGCATCGATTAATAATTTTTATAATATCACTTCTCAATTAGTAACAAAATTATTTCCCACATTAAACAATACAGCCGATGATGTAATCTTAAAAGACAACGAAGGAAGAACTATCGACAGTGTAAGATATAACCCTTCTTGGGGAGGAAGTTCAGGCAAATCACTCGAAAGAATTTCAGCTGATGAAAGTAGTGTGTTTGCTTCTAATTGGGGAACATCTATAAGCAAAGAAAAAGCAACTCCAGGCAGGATTAATTCTTTAACAAAAAAAGATTATGATATTTCTATAAAAAATTTTTATGCAAAATCTCAATATGCAATTGTTAATAAGGAATTGTTATTTATTGCAGAAATTGAAAACAAAGGAAAAAATGCTGCTCAAAATGTAATCTTAAAATTATTTAAGGATGTTAATGCAAATTCTGTTGGGGATGAATCTGAACTTTTGCAGATGCAAACCATACAATCAATTTCATCTAATGAAACAGTGCAATTAGAATTAACTACTGATTCAATAACAAAAGGAGAAAATAATTTTATTTTAATCGTTGATTATCCATTAGATGAATTCATAGATGATAATACATTTACTTATAAAATTAATGGCATTGAGTTTACAGAAAATATTTATGATGTAGTTATAAACGAAATCATGTATGCACCGAGTGGTGATGAGCCAGAATGGATTGAATTATTCAATCGTTCGAATCATAATATTAATCTAAAGAATTGGAAAGTTGGTGATAGTTCAACTCTAATTGAAATTACAACAAAAGATTATGAATTAAAGTCAAAAGAATTTTTAGTTATCAGCAGAGATTCATCGGTAGTTAATTATTATACATCGATTAAAAAATTAATAATATGTTCTTTGCCTACAATGAATAACAGCGGAGATGCTGTAGTAATAAAAGATGAATACAATCGAACAATAGACAGCACAAGATATTATTTAGATTGGGGAGGGAATAATGGAAAATCACTTGAGAGAAAGAATGTAGATTTAAGCAGCATTGATAAAGATAATTGGAGCAGTTCAACAAGTAAATATAATGCAACGCCGGGTAAATTAAATTCAATTTCAGAGAAAGATTATGATGCATCAGTTTTATCATTTTATAGTAAATCAAGATATGCAGAGGCAGGTAAAAGTATAGTATTATCAGCAATTATAAAAAATGTTGGTAAAAAGAAAGCAGAGAATGTTGAGGTTCAGCTTTTCAGAGATGATAAATTAATTGAGAAAAAAGAAATATCAGTAATAGAAACAGAACAAGAATTACAAATAGAATTTGCAGTTGAAAATGTTGCTATTGGGAAAAATCAATTTAGTTTATCAATTAATTATTCATTAGATGAATATGATGAGAACGATAAAGCTTTCTTGGATATAGATGGAGTAGAAATAAAAGTAGAGAGAGGGGATATAGTAATAAATGAAATCATGTATGCACCAATATCACCAGAGCCAGAATGGATAGAGTTTTATAATCGAAGTGAAAAAGAAATTGATATAAAGAATTATCAGATAGAGAATGAAGTAAGCAAAAATGTAATAATAAAGACAAGCAAAATTATTCAGCCAAAAGAATATGTAACAATTGCAAAGGATACGAACATATATTTGATTTATCCTGAGATAAGAAATGTAATCATTAGTAATATTCCGATTTTGAATAACAATGGAGGAATGATAGTAATAAGTGATTCATTAGGAAGAACGATTGATTCAGTATATTACAAATCGAGCTGGGGAGGAAAAGGAGGAAAATCGCTGGAAAGAATTGATGCATTTTTATCATCATCAGATTCTGCAAACTGGAAAAGTTCAATAGATATTAAAGGAACTCCAAATAAAAAGAATTCGGTTACACCGTTTAATTATGATATTGAAATTACATGCGATGGAATCACTCCATTAATTGCAATAATAGAAGACACAATCATTATAAAATTTAAGATTAAGAACAAAGGTAAATCTGCTGCTGATAATTTTTCATTCCAATTATTTAATGATATTAATTGTGATTCAATTGGAGTTGATAGTGAATTAATACAAACTATAGATTATACTTTGCATTTGACAAATTTGAATCCAGGCGATTCGATATTGATTAATCATAAAATGATAGCATCTTCAATTGGTGATAATTGTCTTATTGCAAAGATTGTTTTTAATAAAGATGAAAATGTTCCCAATAACAAAGTTTATTTGAAATATCGAGTTCGGGAAAAACCGCAGCAATATAATGATATCGTAATAAACGAAATCATGTATGCACCGAGTGGTGATGAGCCAGAATGGATTGAATTATTCAATCGTTCGAATC
>JARYLX010000266.1 GCA_029907415.1 Melioribacter sp. | reverse complement strand
ATGAACAATTCATGTAATTCTTTTTCTAAAACTAATTTATCACAGGCAAACTTTCTTAATTCTCTTTCATATATAATTGAAACAGTAAAAGACAATCTAAATTTTCTTTTGCCTGCACAGGGACAAAAAGTAAAACTCATTGGCAACACACAACAGCTATCTTATTTCTTCAATGCATTAAAAAATATTAAATCAAAACCAGTTAGAATTGCTCATTATGGTGATTCAATTATTGAAGGAGATTTAATCTCGGCAGATATTCGTGATGCATTACAGAAAAAGTATGGTGGTAATGCAGTCGGCTGGCTTGGTATTGTATCTCAAGACATAAATTTTAGAACTACAACAAAACATACTTTTTCTGACAACTGGGAAAGTGCATCAATCTACACTAACAATCCAAAAAAATTACCTTTTGGAATAAGTGGAGAAGTTGCCGTTCCAAAAGGAAATTCGTGGGTGCAATATGAAGTAACAGGTGCAAGAAAAACACTTAAGGATTTTTCAATCGTAAAACTTTACTACTCAAATGCAAAAAATTCTGAAATTTATTATTCATTTGATGGTGGAACAAAGCAAACAGCTCAGTTGAAATCTGGAAATAATATTCAGGAACTAATTTTAAAACCCGCCTCAAAAGCAAAATCAATTAGAATTGAGTTCCCATTAGCTGAACAGGCTTATGTTTATGGAGTAAGTCTTGAAAATGAATCTGGAATTTATGTGGATAATTTTCCATTACGAGGAAATTCTGGAGTTGATTTGAATCAAATTAATCCATCTGTTCTAAAAGAATTTGCAAAGTATCTTAATTACAATTTAATCATTCTTGAATTTGGTTTGAATATACTTGGTTCTACCAAAACAGATTATAACTGGTATGAACGAGAAATGACTAAAGTAATAAACACATTAAAATCAGTTTTTCCAAATACATCAATAATATTGATTGGTGTTCATGACAAAGCAATGAAAAAAGGCTCTAATTTTGTTACTGACCCGGCAGTTTTTAAATTACTCGAAACACAGAAAAAAATTGCATTAAACAATAACATTGCTTTCTGGAGTATGTTTGATGCAATGGGTGGAGAAAACTCAATGACTAAGTGGGTTAATGCAAATCCACCGCTTGCTTACAGAGATTTTGTTCATTTCAATGACCAGGGAGCAGCAAAAATTGCTCAATTATTTCTCGATTCACTAATGGAAGAGTTTAAATAAATGACAGATTTTTATTTCAATATTGATGAAGCAAATACTCTCTGGAAAAGGTGGAAATTAAATTCAGAAAAACACCCGGACCGAGAAGCAATTGTTCACTGGGTTGCAGGTCAAGAACCTTACCGATGGACATATAAAAACTTAATTGATACTGCAAAAAAATTTTCACAACAATTAAAAAAAATCGGTATCAAAGCTGGTGATGTTTGTGCGATTATCATAAGACATAATCCATTCTTCTATCCTCTCTATCTTGGAATTTCTCGAATTGGAGCATTACCCGCAATCTTAGCTTATCCAAATCCACGGCTTCATCCTGATAAATTTCGACAGGGATTGGAAGGAATGTCGCAACGCTCTGGTCTTGATTATATTTTGACTGAAAGAGAACTTGACCCAATAATTAGACCATTAATAGAAAACCCAAAAAGTACAATTAAATCTGTATACTTCCCTCTTGAATGGGATTTATCAAATTCAATTGATGAAAAACTTGATAAAGAAATTGAAGAGATTACAAATCAAGTTAAAGATACAGATGCTGCATTTCTTCAGCATTCATCAGGAACTACTGGACTTCAAAAACCTGTAGTGCTCTCACATCGTGCTGTTCTAAATCATGTATTAAATTTAGGAAAAGCTTTCAAATTATCTGATAAAGATAAAGCATGCAGCTGGCTTCCTTTATATCACGATTTTGGTTTGATTGCTGCATTTCATATCCCGCTTGCTTATGGAATTACAACAGTTCAACTTGACCCATTTGAATGGGTTTTAGCTCCTGTAATTTTACTGGAAGCAATTACAAAAGAAAAAGCAACAATGTCATTTCTGCCAAACTTTGCTTATAATGTTTTAGCCGACAAAATTCATGAAGATGAACTTCAGGGAATTGATTTATCAAGTTTAAGAATTATTGTAAATGCTGCAGAACCAATTCGTCACGATAGCCATCAAAAATTTGTTAATCGTTTTCAAAAATATGGATTTAATCCACTTGCACTTGCATGTTTATATGGAATGGCAGAAGCTACACTCGGAGTAACTGTAACAGAACCAGGCAAACCTATTACTGAACTTGCAGTTGATAGAAATGAATTATCAAAAGGAATTGTAAAATTTGCAGATGATAACTCAGTTGTTCGTATTTGTGTTTCTTCTGGAAAATTAATAGATGGCTGCAGTGCGAGAATTGTTGATGATAATCGAAAAGATATTCCTGATGGATTTGTTGGTGAAGTTGCTGTCAAATCTGTCTCACAATTTGATGGCTATAGAAACTATCCAGAAAAAACTGCTGAAGTTGTTGAAGACGGCTGGTATTTTACAGGTGATTATGGCTTCAGATACAATGATGAATATTTCATAATTGGAAGAAAAAAAGATATAATAATTGTTGCTGGAAAAAATATCTATCCAGAAGATATTGAAGATGCTGTAAATAATGTTCCGGGTGTTATTCCCGGAAGAGTTATAGCTTTTGGAGAAGAAGACCCTGATATGGGAACTGAATTTGTAAGTGTAGCAGCAGAAACCGAAGTTCAATCAGAAGAAGAAAAAAATAAAATTAGATTAGAAATATTAAAAGCAGGGATGAGTATCGATATTGTTATACATAAAGTTTATCTTGTTCCTCCTCGATGGCTGATTAAAAGTTCATCTGGTAAACCAAGTCGTAAAGCAAATAAAGAAAGATTATTAAGCAAAACAGAACCACAAGTATGGAGTAGATAATGATTTCACCTGAATTGAAACAAGTGATTTTAAAACAACTTAATCTTGATGACTTTGACATTAAAGATGAAACAACTGCTCCGGAAGTGCCCGGATGGGATTCATTAAATCACATAAATATTATTCTTGCAATAGAAGAACATTTCAAAGTAAAATTTAAGAGTTACGAATTACTTAGACTTAAGTGTGTTGGAGACTTGCAAAAACTTCTTGATTCAAAACTTGGTAAATAAATTCTTCCATCACTAAACCAGAATTTATATGCTGTTTAATTTTGACTTCAACAAAATTTTATATCAATTAAAATATATTCCTGAAGACCCATTAATTTTCAGCACAAGTTTATTCTTAATCTTGTTCTTCTTTTTCCTGTTATTTTACAATATCCTTTCAAGGAATAATTCTGTAAGAATAATATTCTTAATTCTTTTCTCATTTTATTTTTATTATAAATCATCAGGTTATTATGCATTAATTTTAATTATTTCAGCAACTGTAAATTTTTTATTTGGTAAATGGATTTCTTCTACCGAAAATTTTTCCACAAAAAAATTTTATTTAATTCTTTCCCTAATAATTAATCTTGGCATTCTTAGTTATTTCAAATACACAAATTTTATAATTCAGATTATCAACAACATAGCTAAAAGTGAGATTCAACCCCTTGAAATTTTTCTTCCTATTGGAATCTCATTCTACACATTTAAATCACTCAATTATGTTTTTGATATTTATTTCGATACACTAAAACCTGTTAACAGTTTTCGTGATTTTTGTCTATATGTATTTTTCTTCCCGAATATTTTAGCAGGTCCAATTGACAGAGCTTCAGAATTTCTTCCTCAGATTAATAAAGAATTATTTCTTTCAAAAGAAGATGTTGGCAAAGCAATCTTTCTCGTTATTATTGGATTATTCAAAAAAGTTGTAATTGCAGATTACATCAGCATAAATTTTGTCGATAGAGTTTTTGATTTTCCATTGAGATATACTGGAGTAGAAAATTTACTTGCAATTTATGGATATGTTCTTCAAATCTATTGTGATTTTTCCGGTTATTCTGATATGGCAATTGGTATTGCATTAATGCTTGG
>JARYLX010000265.1 GCA_029907415.1 Melioribacter sp. | reverse complement strand
GAGCTTTGTCGATACTCTCGTTCTCTTGAACGGTTATTCCTACCACTATTTATCACCTGCCTTTTTTTAGTTTTTAAATTTTTGCGCCGTAAACTTAATCAACTAAAATTTAATTGTCAATTTGTTCTTCTTCCGGTGTTATAACCAAAACAGGACACTTAGCATATCTGATTACTTTTTCTGCTACACTTCCTAAAAGTGTGTGTAGAATACCGGTTCTGCCATGAGTAGCAATTACAATTAATGCTTTTTCTACTTCTTTTGAGTATTTAACAATTTCTTCGTAATCAATTCCTTTACGGCAAACCTCAATTATTTCAACATTGGAATCATAGCGTAATTTTTTTGCTGCTTCGCTCAACTGCTTTTTTGCCTCTTCTTCCATATCCTTCATTATTTCTTCTTCAGAAACATCAACTGAACGCAAAGCTAAAAATGGAGGAGTTTTTTCAAGTACATAAATAAGGTGAATTTTTGCATTTATTTGTTCTGCTAAATCTCTCGCATAATCAAATGCGGAGTAGGATAAATTACTAAAATCTGTCGGAACAATAATGTTTTTAATATTGAACATAAAATTCCTTGTTAATTATTGTCGAAGTTTTTATTGCTAATTTTTTTAATCTTTCTTGATGAAATATAACCTTTGTCTTTTGCATAATCATAAAGCTGGGAATAAAGCATTTTTCTGGCTCTGTGTAAACGAGAACGAACAGTCCCTACTGGTATATCAACAAAATCCGCAATTTCTTCATAAGTAAATCCTTCAATATCACTAAGAATAATCACTGTTCTAAAATCTTCTGGTAGTTCGCTAATAGCCTTTGAAACTTCATCATCTAATGTATTACTAAATGCATCTTCTTCATAATGGTCATATTCAACCTCGTCTGATTTAATAGTTTCATAAAAATTCTGAACATCTTCATAATCAACTTTGTTCGGTTCTTTTACCTGTTTTCTATAATCATTAATAAAAGAATTTTTCATAATTCTAAATAACCATGCTTTGCAGTTTGTTCCTTTTTCAAACTTATCAAAGAATCTAAATGCTTTGAGATAAGTTTCCTGAACAAGGTCATCTGCATCTTCCTCATCACCAGTTAATCTAAGAGCAAAATTGTATAATGCATTCATATGAGGCAGTGCTTCTTTCTCAAATTCCTCATAAAGCTCTTTTAGATTCTCATTAGTTATTTTATTTTCTAACTGCTGCATTTATACTTTTAGTCGATATTCTATGTTGTAAATTTAATGAATCACAAGACCATTTAATATTCTATTTTTTGAATCATTCAGAACTTGAAAGAATCCATTAATAATAATGTAAATTTTATTCTTCTCTTTTGCGATTAATAAATTAGCATATTCATCTACAGCTAATTGAGGTTTATAATTTTTGTAACAAAGTATATTAATTGGTAAACTTGTATAATCTTTTTCATAATTATGTTTAGTTTGAAATATAAAACCATATCCTTCATTATGCAGTAAATTTAACTGCTCTATGTTCAGTTTTGTTCTGTTATTACTCAAAAATATTTGAGGAATTCCCACATCATAACCATTCAGATTATATTCTTCAATCCCATAATAAATTGATAAATCCCCTATCTCTTTAATTTTGCCTACATAATAAAATCGATTTGCATCAGAGTCATATTTTCTTTCTCTAATAATTCCAATATCTATTTTAAAAGATTTGTTGTTTTTTGTTATAGATAAATTTCTTAAAAGTAAATCAAAAAGAAGAGAATTATTTTCAGGAATAGAAAAATATTCTTCAACATTTTTTTCTTTGTAATCTTCATTTGCTATTGAATCAAATGCAGAAAGAAGAGAAATAAAATTCAGTTTTCTAATTTCACACTTTTCAGTATCTCCTCTCAAAAATCCTGATTCAATTAGGATAGAACTTATGTTAGCTTTTGTAAAATTATCACCAAAAGCTCTTGGTTCAAAATCATCATCATATCTGGCAATATTAAGCGGAATAAAATTGCTCAACACTTCATAAATCTTTAAGATTACCTGCATACTTTTTTTACGTGTCTCGGTAATACTTTTTTCGAAATCCGTTGGAGGTGCAAGTAAAGATATTGCTGCTGTGTTTGAACTTCTTCCAGCTGTATAGTAACTATTCTGATCATGCATATTGAATGCAAATTGGGGTTTTATTCTTTCTGCAAGATTCCACAATATTTTCGATTCATGTGCTTCAATTCTTAGCGCATCGCGATTTAAATCGATATTTAATGAATTTTCTCTTTTAAATAATTCCGCTCCATCAGGATTTAGCATTGGCACAAAATATATTTTTAAGTTCTCAAGAATATTCTTTTTAAAATCATTATAACTATGATTTTCTAAGAAAAAATTTATCAAATCGAATATTGATGCTGTTGCAGTTGGTTCATCGCCATGCATTTGACTCCACACAAGTGTTTTTATATTCCCTCTGCCGAGTGATAAAGAATAAATTTCCCTGCCTTCGATGGAGTGACCAATTAATTCAATTTCAAAAAGATTTTTTCTCTTAAGTTCTTCAATAATATTTTTAATTTGAGAATGTTTAATTAATGGAAGTGAAATTTTCTTTTCCTGATATTTTTCGAAATCATTATAAATTGTTTTATAATTAATCATGCTTTTCAAAAATTTTGTTAATTGATTTTTATACCTGTTTAATGCAAATTTAATCTGCAACTTATAATTATTAAAGTATAATTAAAAATAAAGGAAAATCTATGGCAACAGATACATTAAAAATTGGTTCACCAGCACCATATTTCAAACTATCAGCTGTTGATGGAAATGTATATTCATTAGATTCTTTTAAGGATAAAGAAGCTTTAATTGTCATCTTCAGCTGTAATCATTGTCCATATGTCCGTGCTTATGAAGATAGAATAATTCAAATACAAAATGATTATAAAGATAGATTACAAATTGTAGCAATTAACTCAAACGATACAACAAATTATCCAGAAGATTCTTTTGAAGAAATGATAAAAAGAGCAAAGGAAAAAAATTTTAATTTTCCTTATTTAAGGGATGAAACTCAGGAAATAGCCAAAGCTTATGGAGCCACTCATACACCTGAAATATTTTTATTCGATAAAGAGCGCAAACTTGTATTTCATGGGAAAATAGATGACAACTGGCAGGAACCATCTAAGGTTAAAACGCCTTATCTAAGAAATGCAATTGAAGAACTTCTTGCTAATAAGCCAATTTCTGTCCCGGAAACTTTTACTATTGGCTGCACAATTAAATGGAAAAATTAATTTAATCACACAATATTTTTTAGCTAACCATTTCACCGAAGTTATCTTCATATTTTTTTAATTCTTCCACAGGCTGCGGTGAAATAGCAAAACAGTAAAGCGGATAAAGTTGAGAAATCATTTTAATTGTTTCTAAAATTATTTCATCAGAAAACAAAACTTTATCCGCTATTTTTTTATTTCTTTCCAGAAGTATTAAGTCAATATCTTCTAAAAGAGAGTGATGTTTTTTAGCGTTAAATTTTTTTACGATTATTTCTGAATTATTCTCGAGGTCTGAAAGTGAATAATTATCATCAATTTTATATTTACTGCATATCTCTATTATTTCTCTTCTAAACTTTGAAAGATTCTGATTGAAGTATAAGTTATTCCCCTTTTTATTGTTAATAAATATTCCCATTGCAAAATTGCTTGAATCAAAATAAAGATAAAATTCACTGTCTAATTTAAATCTTCCAAAATGAATTAATAAAAAAGTTCTATAAGGTTCGCCTCTGGCAAATCTCATGTCTTTATTAAGCCGCATAATAGTTTCATTAAACTTTGGTTCAGAACGAATTGATGGATTAAGTCTGTTTAAGAAAGGAGCCATTTCTGATATAAATTCTTTTGCAGGTTCAATCAAATATTTCTGATAACGATTTTTATTTTGATGAAACCATTTTACATTGTTATTCTTTTCTAAATCCTTAAAGAATTGAAAAATTTCTTTACTGAATCCAGTGAATTTATTTTTAACTTCTTTAAATCATTCTATGAAAGATTTTTAAAGCT
>JARYLX010000264.1 GCA_029907415.1 Melioribacter sp. | reverse complement strand
TTATGACAAAGATTTTAACAAATCAAAAAATGTGGCGGAAGAATTTAATGTTAAACAATATCATGAATTAGAAAAACTTCTTGAAGACACCGAAGCTGTAGTAATTGTTGCTACTACAAGTGCACATTATGAATTGGTTAAAAAAGCCTTTGAATTTAACAAGCATGTTTTTGTCGAAAAGCCAATTACTGTTCATATCTGGGAAGCAGAAGAACTCGTAAAAATTTCAGAAGAAAAAAAATTAAAATTACAGGTGGGACATATTGAAAGATTTAATCCAGCATTAGTTGCTCTTGAGAAGTATGATTTAAATCCGATGTTTATTCAATCAGACAGACTTTCACAATTTAATATGAGAGGAACAGATGTTGCAGTTGTTCTGGATTTAATGATTCATGATATTGATATAATTTTGAGTCTTATTAAAAGTGAAATTAAAGATATTAAAGCAAGTGGTATCGCGGTTGTATCAAATAATATTGATATAGCAAATGCAAGAATTGAATTTGAAAATTTTGCTGTTGCAAATGTTACTGCAAGCAGAATATCGCAAAAGAGAATGAGAAAAATGAGACTCTTTCAGCGTGATACTTACTTTTCAATTGATTTTATTGAAGGACAAACAGAAATAATTCGATTATTGGCTCCTGACAGTTTACCTAAAGGGGGTTATTTGAATCTTGGAGAAATCGGGATTGGAGAAAAAAAGAAAATTGTAATTTATGAAAATCCTTCTCAAATTAATATTAATCCTCTGCAGTATGAATTGCAGCTTTTTGTTAATTCGATTTTGAATGATACAAAACCACCGGTTACAGGAGCCGATGGACTTAAAGCCTTGAAAGTTGCTGATATGATTATTAAAAAAATCGAAGAGTCTATTGAAAGAGCAAAAATTATAAACTAAATATTTGTGATTTGCTAAATCGGAAAAACATTAAACTGCAGCTCAAAAAGTTGATATCAATTTTTATCTATCAATTATTCAGATGAAGAAAATAACTCTCATATTGTTTTTAGTAAATGTTTCATTATTAGCACAAGAATATATTTATTTAAAAACTGATACCTTAAAATCATCAGTTGATATTTCTTCAATTGACACAACAAAATCAAAAAAGAAATTTGATGTAGACGATGTTGTTTATGCAGCATCTTCAGATTCTATAGTTTTTGATGTAAGCAGTAAAAAGATGTTTATTTATGGGAATGGGAATTTGAAATATAAGGATACAGAATTAAGAAGTGGCAAAATTAATATTGATTATAATACAAATGAACTTGAAGCTTTTGGAATACCTGATACTTCTGATACTGCAAAAGTTAAAATAAAGCAGACACCGGTTTTGAAAGAGGGGACAGAGATTTACGAAGGCAATCAATTAAGATACAATTTTAAAACTCAACGTGGATTTATCTCACTTGCAAAAAATGAAATGCAGGGTTCAAGGTATGAAGGGGAAAAAGTTAAAAAGGTAGATAAAAATATTTATTTCATTCAGCACGGAATGTTTACTACCTGTGAAAAGGATACCCCACATACTTATTTTACTGCAAGTGAAATGAAAGTAATTCAAAAAGATAAAGTATTTGCACGATGGATATTTATGCATATTGGAGGAGTTCCATTTCCTATCCCGATTCCATTTGCAGTATTTCCAAGTGAAGGTGGAAGACGAAGCGGCATTATAGTTCCGAGTTACGGCAGAGATGAGAGACGGGGCCAATATTTTTATAACTTTGGATATTTCTGGGCAATAAGTGATTATTTTGATGCTGCATTTACAGGAGATTATTATTCAAAAGGCGGATATGGACTTCGTTCTCGTTTAAGATATGCTAAGAGATATAATTTTGATGGGTCATTGAATGCTGGTTATTCTAAAATTAAAATTGGTGAACCCGAAGACCCTGCAGCTTACAAGCAGAATGTTAACGACTGGAATTTTTCATGGTATCACAATCAGCAGATTAATCCCACAACGCAATTAAATGTTAATCTTCAATTTTATTCTTCAACATACTTAAAAAATAATAGCATAGACTATTATGATATTCTTTCACAAAACATAATTTCAAATGCAACATTTACAAAAAGATGGGAAGAATCAGGTAATAATTTATTTATTAATTATAGCCGAACTCAAAACTTAATTAGCGGGGATATTTACGAAAATTTACCAAACATTACATTTACTAAAAATATTTCCTATCCATTCAAAAAAGAAAGTGCTGATTTAGTAGGTAAACAAAAATGGTATGAACAAATTGGATATACATATACAGGTCAATTTTCAAATAACAGAAATAAAGTGAAGGGTAATTTATCAATAAGAGGAGGTATTCAACATAATTTGTCTATCAATGCTTCACCTAAAATTGGATATTTCAGTGTAGCTCCAAGAATTAATTATACAGAAAAATGGTATAACAAAAGAATTAAGAAAGAAACTATAGTTGTCAAAAAAATAAATTCAATTACTGGTGAAGTAACAGAAGAAGATTCAGTTGTAACTACAGATGTAAATGAATATAATTTTGTCAGAACTTTTGATTTGAGTGTAACTGCAAATACAAAACTGTATGGAATATTTCAACCAAATATTTTTGGTATCGAGGCTTTTCGTCATACACTAACACCATCTATTTCTTATGTATATCAACCAGACTTTGCAGATGATTTTTGGGGCTATTATGATTATTACACAACTTCAAAAGGAGAAAAAATTAAATATGATAAATTTAGCAACGAAGTATTTAGAGGTGTAGATGCCGGCAAAAAACAAATGTTAAATTTTTCGATTGGGAATGTCTTTGAGGTGAAAACTTCAAAAAGTCCTGATGATACATCTAAAAGTTCTGAAAGCAATAAAATTCAGTTGTTAAATTTATCTGCTAATTTAGGATATAATTTTAATGCACAGGTATTTAAATTATCCGATTTAACTCTCACTTATAGAACTCAAATTGGGAATGTTCTTAGTTTTAATGGTTCTTCAAGTTATACATTTTATGATTATGTGGATAAAACAAAAGTAAATAAATATCTAGTTTCTGCAGGTAAAGGTTTATTTAGATTAACCAATTTTTATTTTTCTGTATCAACAAATTTAACTGGTGCTAAAGGCAAAAGTGAAAAATCTATAATTAGCAAAACAAATCAAACAGATAAAAGAGATTTATCAACATCAGAAATTCAGAACTCAGAATTTACCATACCGTGGAATTTAAGTCTTAGTTATAATTTTAATTTGAGTAAGAATGACCCTTCAACAGTATCAAAGTATTCTAATATAAGTGCTAATCTAAATTTTAGTTTAACAAAAAATTGGAAGTTTACAATTCGTGGCAGTTACGATTTTGAACGAAAGCAAATTACAACTCCTCAAATTACAATCTACAGAGACCTTCACTGCTGGGAAATGAATTTCATCTGGAATCCACTTGGATATTATCGTGGATTTAGATTTGAAATTAGAATGAAAGCACCTGAACTGCAGGATATAAAGATTACAAAATCCCGGGGATTATTCTCAGGGAGAAGATAATCATAGACTGAAAATATCCGAAGCCCCATCTAACTTTTCATTTATTTATTCTATTTAGCTTCTAATTTCATAAAAAAAATATTTAGGGGAACTTGACTTTAAACCATATAATTCTATATTTGTATATAGAATTACCTAATATATTAAGGTAATATAACAATAATACCTAATTAATTATTTCTTTATTTTTCTTAACAATAAAATTATCCCCAAATGGCATCAATAAACTTAAATAAAATATATAGCTCTATAAACATTCTATTTATTTGGTTCCATACAGGATTTACATGACATTATTTAATTTGTTCTAAAATTGCTCTTTCAATAAAGCATAAAGTAGGGTCCATATATTTTAAGATTATGTGAAACATCAATTGTCAAGCGAGGTTTATCTAATTTTATTTTATCTGAACTCTATTTGTTCATTACATTAAATAGATAATGTATTTATAAAAAATGCTCATTAATCTTTCATTTGATAAATGTTAATTAATATATAAACGGAGGTATACTTTA
>JARYLX010000263.1 GCA_029907415.1 Melioribacter sp. | reverse complement strand
TGTTAAATGTCCATACTGTGCTTCAGAAGTTGAATAGAGTGAAAAGTAATATTGAATACATAAGTTGTGGTAAAGGGTTTTTAAATAATGATTTCAGGGGTGGGGTAAATGAAAAATAATGAATTTATCCTTGTTTGTGGTAACTGTGGTGAGAGATTAACTTTGAAAGATAACTTGAGTGATAAAATAATAGATGAATTACACAAATTTTCATGAATTATAAAATTGTGTATAAAAATTTTGGTGAGGTTTTTATGCGTAAAGTTTTTCAGAAAATTTTATTGGTAATTTTCTATTCATCGATTTGCTTTGCTCAAAGTGTTTCAAAGACAGGAACTACTGCGGCGGCATTTTTAGAAATTCCAGTTGGAGCAAATGCCATTGGCATGGGCGGGGCTTTTGTGAGTATTTCTAATGATGCTACATCTTTATTCTGGAACCCTTCGGGCATTAGTACTCATGAGAACTATGAAGCAGTTTTGAATCATACTAACTGGATTGCAAATACAAGTTTTGATTTTGTAGGACTTATTATTCCATTGGGCGATTTTGGTAATATTGGATTTAGCTTCACTTCTCTTTCAATGGATGATATGAAAGTGAGAACCGTAGAACAACCCGAAGGAACTGGTGAATATTTTAGTGCCGGTGACATCTCAATTGGAATTTCTTATGCTCGTAATTTAACAGATAGATTTTCAATTGGGTTTACAGGTAAATATATTCAACAAAAAATCTGGCATATGTCAGCTTATGCTTTTGCTATTGATGCCGGAACAAAATTTAGAACTGATTTATTTGGTGGAATGGTAATTGGCGCATCGATTTATAATTTTGGAACCTCGATGCAAATGAGTGGAAGAGATTCAAGATATTTTATAAGAGTGGACCCGAATAAACAAGGTTCAAATGACCAGATACCAACAAACATCGAAATGAATTCCTGGGATTTACCGCTTACATTTCAAATTGGTGTATCAACTAATTTGTTCCAGAATCAAACTTATAGATTGACTGTGGCAGCTGATGCAATTCATCCAAATAATGATTATGAAAGTATGAACTTTGGTTTTGAAACTGCTTTCAAAGAATTTTTATTCTTTAGAGGCGGATATCAATCAGCATTTAATAAATATTCTGAAGGTGGATTATCATTGGGATTTGGAATTAATTCTAAATTAATTCTCTCGAATGCATTAATTAAATTCGATTATGCTTTCAGAGATTTTGGAAGACTTCAAAGTATTCATTCTTTTTCTATTAATTTAATTTTCTAATGCTGCGAATAAGGAAAATAAATTGAGTATTCTTTCTAAAAATATTTTTGACAGTGCTAAGGTTTATTTTCTGTCTTTTATTTTATTTATCTCATCAGAAAATTTTTCTCAAGTAATTCAAAATCATTTTCAAGATTCAATTGTTGCAAAAGTTGGAAACATTAAAATAACAGTTAATGAATTTATTAATTGTTATGAATATGGACCTGCTTTTTACAAAAAAGTAAAAGATTCTAAGAAAGTATTTCTTAATCATCTTATTAATGAAAAATTACTTGCTCTTGATGGTTATAGCAGAGGTCTTGATACATTGTCCGAAGTTAAAAATATCTTTAACGAATTTGAAAGTGATATTGCAACTGAAGAATTATTCAAAGATGAAATTCTTAAAAAAATTTCTTACACAAAAGAAGAAATTGATACTGTAGCTAAGCAAAAATTAATTGAAGTTGAACTTCAATGGATTTATTCATCATCAGAAGACGAGATAAGAAAAATTTATGATTCTCTATTTGCCGGTATTGATTTTCAAAAATTGTTTAATAAACAATTGAATGATTCAATTTATTATGAAGACAGGTATTTGAAATCGAGCAGATATGTTCTTGGATTGAAAAATTATGAACTTGCTAAAATTATTGACACAATAAAAGTAAATACATTTTCAAAACCAATAAAAGCAAATGACGGTTGGTATATTGTTAAGCTTATGAATATTAATTATCCTTTGATTGTAAATGAATCTGAACAGAATAAAATTATGAAGGAAGCAGAAACAGCTTTGATAAAAAGGAAAATGGACCAGCTTTCAGATGTTTATGTAAATTCGCTAATGATGAAATCAAATCCAGTTATTAAAAGGAAAGCATTTCAAGTTCTACGCTCATATCTTGCTCAATTTGAACTGCCAAAAGAAACTTATGATAAATGGAGACTTTCTGAAATTTTAAGAGAAGCATTGAATTCATTTAATTTAATTAATCAAAAAAATATAAATGACATTACACTTGTTGAATTAAATTATGGAAAAATTTCTTTGAGTGATTTTATTAATTGGTATCGTGCAAGAGATGAGTACATTAAATTCGATAAACGAAGTTTTGCAAGTTATTCCCGTTCACTAGAAAATATAATCTGGAGAATGGTTCGTGATAAATTATTAACAGAGGAAGCAAGAAAAAAAGGTTACTTTGAAAGAAGAGTTGTTAAAGAACAGTCAAAATGGTGGAAAGATAAAATTATTTACAGCACTGTTAAGAATGAATTGATGAATTCAATACTTCTTGAAAAGAAAGAAGTAGATGATACAAATAAAAATATTAACGATAAGTCTTACACTGAATTCATTGAAGATGAATTAACAAAAAAAATATTTCGTAAAATAAATGAGCTGAAGAATAAATATGCCATAACAATCAATGAAGATTTATTAAAATCAATTAAAGTAAGTGAAGAGAATAATGTAAAAGCACTCGATTTGTACGTTGTAAAAAGAGGTGGATTAATTCCCCGAACACCTTTTCCAACTATTGATAATTATTGGGCTCGCTGGCAATGATTTTATTTAAGAAAAATATTTTCATTTGTTTAATAATTTTTTTATTAACTGTTTCATGCAGTCAAAACGAAAGAAAATTCAATAATGAAATTATTTATTGGTCATCAAATAATACAGAAGAAATTGAATTTGCAAGATATATAGTTGAAAAATGGAATAAAGAAAATCCAAACATGAAAGTAAAATTTCAGCCTGTTCCAGAAGGACAATCGAGCGAAGAAGTAATCTTAGCTGCAATTGTAGGAAAAACTACACCAGATATTTATTCAAACATGTGGGAAGGTGATGTTGAAGGTTATGCTCGCGCTGGCATTTTAGTAGCTTTAGATACATTAAAAGGATTCATGGAATTTTTATATGAACGATGTGATAGTTCAGTCATTGAAGAAGTTAGGTCTTCTGATGGTCATATTTATCAAATCCCATGGAAAATAAATCCAGTGATGATGATTTATAATGAAAATATTATAAAATCATTGTCGCTAAAACATGCACCAAAGACATATTCAGAATTTTTTGATGCTGCAAAAAAATTTCAAAAAGATACTGATGGTGATGGCTATGTAGATCGTTGGTTTGGATATACAGAAACAATAGTTACATGGTGGCAGAGATTTTTTGATTTTTATCCTCTTTATCTTGCAGCTTCGAATGGAGGTTCGCTTGTTAAGAACAACAAAGCTGTTTTTAATAATAAAGCTGCAATAAAAGTGTTCAAATTTTTACGTGAATTATATAAGAAAAATTATTTCCCGAAAGAAAGATTATCATCTCGTCAGGATGTGTTCTTAGATGGAATAATTGCTACGCGATTTACTGGCCCGTGGGAAATTTCTCATGCAGAAAAGTATAAACCAGAAGGATTTGAATATAATTTCAGTACAATCCCTGTTCCGGATGACCACAAAGGACCAATTTATACTTATGGTGACCCAAAAAATATTGTAATCTTCAAGACTTGTCCTAATCCAAATCTTGCATGGAAATTTTTGAAATATTTCCTTAGCGAGGAAAATGATTTGAAATTACTTGAAATCACAAATCAACTTCCTCGCAGAAAAAATATTGATAAAAATTATTTGTATCAGAATTATTTTAAAAAAAATCCTAAGATGAAAATTTTTGCTGAACAAGCAAAGTTTGTAAAAGGAACTGACCAGTCACCGGTTCTCAAAGAAGTTTTTGATATAATTTCATCAGAATATGAAGCTTGTGTTATATATGGAGTTAAATC
>JARYLX010000262.1 GCA_029907415.1 Melioribacter sp. | reverse complement strand
AATTAATAATCATTTAATAATGCCTAAAAAATATTTATCTGTTGTAAAAGTTCAGGATAAAATTTTATTGCTTGGAATAAGTGAAAACAGTATAACATTACTCAAAGAGTATGATTATTCTCCGTCATTAGATGACGATTTGATTCAAGGTGAAGTCAAAAAAACTTTTTTGGATTTATTGAAGCAGAATTTAGGTATAAGATGAAAAAGAAATTTTTATTGATAACTTTTTTTGTTATGACATTTTTAACCGCAGGTAATTTATTTGCTCAAGCTCAAACAATTCCATTCCCAAAAATTAATCTTGATATTGGCACCGCTACGAAAGGAGAAGATGTTTCGGTAACGCTTCAGATACTTCTATTGATGACAATTCTTTCCCTTGCTCCTTCTATTATCATAATGACCACATCATACTTACGAATAATTATTGTATTCCATTTTTTGAAAAGTGCTATGGGCACTCAGCAAATGCCGCCTTCTCAATTGCTTGCTGGGATTGCATTGTTTATTACATTTTTTATAATGGCTCCTACATGGTCAAAAGTAAATGAACAGGCACTTCAACCATTGATGGATAATAAAATTACTGTTAAAGAAGCATACGACAAGGGAATTGAACCAATACGAGAATTTATGTTCAAAAATACTCGTGATGAAGATATGGAACTGTTTGTAAGCTTATCTCAAATGCCAAGACCTAAAAACAGAAGTGAACTTCCAACTTATGTTTTAATTCCATCTTTTGTTTTAAGTGAATTAAGAGCAGGATTTATAATTGGCTTTTTCCTGTTTGTCCCATTTTTGATGATTGATATGATTGTTTCAAGTATCTTAATGTCAATGGGAATGATGATGATGCCTCCAATGATGATATCACTGCCATTTAAAATTTTACTCTTTATTCTTGTTGATGGCTGGAATTTAATTATTGGTTCACTTGTCAGGAGTTTTTCATAATGACTGAAGAAGTAATTATTGAAGTATTAAAAGATGCTTTCTTTACTGCATTTATAATTTTACTGCCAATCCTCGGTGTTTCATTAATTGTTGGAATTTTTATTTCAATATTTCAAGCAGCAACTTCTATTCAAGAAATGACATTGACTTTTGTTCCAAAATTAATTGCAACAGTTGTTGTGATAATTTTTCTTTTGCCCTGGATTGTTGATAAACTTACAGCACTTACGAATAAAATGTTTACAATGTTTCTGACAGTAATAAAATGACAAACATTTTAATAGCAGATTTTATAATTCTTCTTTTTGTTTTTATGAGAATTGCAGGAATGATTTTTTCTGCACCAATTTTTGCACACAATTCAACTCCTGTTCTGGCAAAAATTTTTTTAGCTCTAATTATTGCTTATATAACTTTTTTGACAATTGATAAAAGCAAAATAATTGTTGACATAAATTTAATTACTCTTGTTGTCTATTCAATAAGAGAATTGATTACCGGATTAATAATAGGTTATGTGATGAACTTTATTTTCTGGGGAGTTGCTTATGCAGGAACTTATATTGGATTTGATATGGGACTGATGCTCGCTGAAGTATTAAATCCTATGGAAGAAATTCAAAGTAATATCATTGGTGAAATTTTGTATTATACTTCAATATTGATTTTCATTTTGATTAATGGACATCATTATGTAATCAGTGGTATTGTGGTATCTTTTCAAGTAGTTCCCATTGGGAAGTATGTTGTTAATTCATCGATTTACCAGCTTATAATTAAATATTCTTTTGTTGTTTTTACAATTGCAATTAAAATTGCATCACCAATTATAGTATCATTTTTTCTAATTCACATTGCTGAAAGCATAATTGCAAGAGTAATTCCTCAGATACAAATTATATTTGTTTCACAGCCATTGAAAAGTGGAATTGGAATTCTTCTGCTTTTAAGTCTTGTTCCATTTTATGTTTATGCAATTAAAAATTTGCTCGAAGGTTATGAATCCAACCTGCTTCAACTAATTAGAGCAATGGGGTCATAAAATGGCGGAATACGAAGGACAGGAAAAAACTGAGCAACCGACGGGTAAAAAACTTGCAGATGCAAGAGAAAAAGGTCAGGTTGCAAAAAGTATTGAAATAAATTCTCTTGCAGTTTTTGGAACAGGTTTGATATTGATTTATCTTACTAAAAATTTCATTGGAGAAAAATTTTATCAATTTACAAAAGATGCTCTTAATTCTTTGAATAATGTGGAATTAACAAAAGCAGTTCTTCAAACATATGCAGTAAAATGGGCATTATTCTTTTTCACATTGTCATTACCAATCTTGCTTGGCGTGATGATTATAGCACTCGTTAGCAATATTGCTCAAATTGGTTTTAAGATAACCCCAAAAGCTTTAGCAGTAAATTTCGGTAAGTTTAATCCAATAAATGGTATTAAAAGAATATTATTTTCAGTTCATTCGCTTGTGGAGTTATTAAAAGCATTAATCAAACTTTTTGTAATAAGCCTTTTCACATATTTTATTATTTCAAAGTTAATATCAGATACAGTAAAACTTGTTGACTTAAGCATTGAAGATACTGTTCAATTTATGCTCGATTCATTTTTTGCATTGACCTGGAAGATTGTATTATTCTTCTCGATAATTGCGGCGGTAGACTTCATTTATCAGAAGTATAAATTCAAAAAAGAGATGATGATGACAAAAGAAGAAGTCAAAGAAGAATTTAAGCAAACAGAAGGCGACCCGCTTATAAAATCGAGAATTAGAAAGCAAATGATACTTGCAGTACGACGCAGAATGATGAAAGAAATTCCAACTGCAGATGTTGTAATAACAAACCCAACACACGTAGCAGTTGCATTAAAATATGAAATGGAAAAAGATAATGCACCAAAGGTTGTTGCAAAAGGGCTTGATGAACTTGCTCAAAGAATTAAAAAGATTGCTGTTGAAAATAATGTTCCTCTTTATGAAGATGTTGAACTTGCAAGAGCACTATATAAATCTTGCGAAATAGGTGATGAAATTCCAGCTAAACTTTTCAAAGCAGTAGCTCAAATTCTTGCATACATTTATCAAATGAAGAAATTAAAGAAACAACGAAGCATAATTTAGTATGAAACTATTTGGCAAAAATACAGATATACTTTTAGCATTCGGTTTGATTCTGATGCTTGGTTTAATGTTAATTCCATTACCTCCTACAATTCTTGATTTTCTTTTGGCAGTTAATATTTCTACTGCTGTTCTTGTATTGATTGTTGCATTATATATACAATCTCCGCTCGATATTTCTGTATTCCCTGGATTACTTTTAATTCTTACACTATATCGTCTTGCACTAAATATTAGCTCAACAAGATTAATTTTAATTGATGGTTATGCAGGAAAAATTATTGAATCATTCGGTTCGTTTGTAGTTGGAGGAAATTATGTAGTTGGATTTATTGTTTTCATAATACTTGTAGTTATTCAGTTCGTTGTAATTGTAAAAGGTTCGGGTAGAATCTCAGAAGTTGCTGCTCGTTTTACACTTGATGCAATGCCAGGTAAACAAATGGCAATTGATGCAGATTTAAATACAGGCTTGATTACTGAAGCAGAAGCAAGAAGAAGAAGGGATTTAATTGCACGAGAAGCAGAATTTTATGGAGCTATGGACGGAGCAAGTAAATTTGTTAAAGGTGATGCAATCGCAGGATTGGTAATTAATGGAATAAATATTATTGGCGGATTTATTATTGGGATTGCACAAAGAGGTTTAAGTTTTCAAGATGCAATTCAAACATATACAATTTTAACAATTGGGGATGGATTAGTATCTCAAGTTCCTGCTTTATTAATTTCAACTGCTGCGGGACTTGTAGTAACAAGAAGTGCTTCTGGAACTGCGCTTGACCTTCAGATGAAAACACAATTACTTGCTAATTCGCGTGTTTTAGGCACTGTATCTGGAGCAGTATTTCTTTTTGCTTTAATTCCAGGTATGCCTACAATTCCATTTCTGATTTTAAGTGCAATACTTGGAACATCTTCTTTTATAAATAGAAAAAATAAATTACAGGAAATATCAGGTGGAGAGATTGAACAGGAAGTTCAATCTGC
>JARYLX010000261.1 GCA_029907415.1 Melioribacter sp. | reverse complement strand
TTTTATTCCTTGTTTCTGTATCTATGATAAATGCTTCATTTAAGCCGGTTAATACGCCACGATAAATTTTTACATCCCAATCTTTAAGCGGTTTGCCAATGCGTTCGATTTTTTCTTTAAGGCGTTGTTCGGCATCGCTGCCGATGAACCAGGCATCTTTAGTGAGTTTGGTGAGTAAAACACCTTTATCGTTCAAAGCTTTGGAGATATCATCTTTATCTTCTTTTTGCAAAGTAACAGCTAAGGTAGCCGAAGCATCTTTGCTTCGGATTAACTCTCCAGCAGGGATGCTGGAGCTACTATTTAATCTCAAACCTCTCATACTCTTCTTTGCTAATAATTTTTCCAATTTGTGGGTCAATAATCTCAACTTCATCGTAGGTTAGCTCGTAGAGTTTGTAAATCATTATCTTTTATTGCCATTTATTTTCGTGTAATATTTTTCAAATTCTTTTAAAATGTTAGGATGATAGAAATCCTTTTTTGATGACTTTGGATTATCAGGATCTAATTTTCGCGTGTAAACCAAATTCGGAGATTTTGAAATTATTGCCCTCTTATTTTCATAAAACTTTTGATTAACCTTAAAATCAGAAAATTTATTTTTCAATTCTATACACAAATCTTTATACTCCAACTTATATTCTTTAAGTAATTTGTCTTCTGGAATCTTAACTTCTTTTTCTTTTGTCAAAACTATACCAGTTTCGTGAAGCTTTTTCTTGTCTTCTTCAGACAAATCATTATAATTCACAAATTTTAGGGGGAGTGCATTTCTGCTGCTGTGATTTGCAACTTTTATTAATACTACTTTATAAGAATATTTATCGCTTTGAAAAACATTCGTGGATAGCGAACCCCGATAGGCTTTAATGAAATTAACAATTTGCTTTAAATTTTTTTTCTCTAATTCAATCCTATTTAACTCAAAAATATTTTTATCGAAAAATGAGAATTGAAGGGTATGACTTAAATTTTGACGGAGCATAAAGTTTTTACCAAATTCTTTTTCTATCAAATTGTCAAAGTTAATAATCAGAGATTGGCACTCACCAAAAATACTAATATCGAGCTCTGGTAAATTTCGATGTTCAATCATATTTCTTAAAGGTATAAAAAATTCAAGGTTTTTTCTTTCTGGTGGATTATTGCTTTTAAAATATTCCTTTATGCATTTTGACAAATCCCACCATTTGTATTCCTTAATTTCTTTATTGCCAACCTTCTCAATTATTATTTCATACCTTTTACCTTTTCTGAAATATGGTTTAATTCGTTTCTTTAAGTAATAGGCGTGAAATAGTGATGTCCAAGCAATTATCATCAACGAAATATATGCACCCGTCTTAAAACTAACCGCAGGTTTATTATAAAGTTCTACTGCAAGCAATGCACTTTCACGAGCTTTAGTTAATAGTTCTTTTACTTGAATTGGTAAACCTCTCATCACACACTCCTCGCTTTGTTCAATCTATTTTGCACAAGCTCGCAAACCGAGTAATAAACTTCGTCTCGCTCTGCTTGGGTTAAACCGAGTGCATCGAAGATTATATCATCGAGTGCTTTTCTGTCCGGCAATGGGTTTGGCTTTTGTGAGCGAATTGGTTTGGTTTTGTCGAAACCAAGTTCTATAATAATTTCCTTTTGTTTCCGATTTAAAAAATTCTCTATGTCTTTTTCATCTATAAATATTTCTTGAATAATATAAAAAAGCCCAATATCATAAGCTGAAAACTTTAATGCTCCATCCCCTAAGTTAGTTAAACCAAAAAGTTCCCTTTGCAAAATGCCATACGTTGAATTCAATTGAGAAACCAATGAAACAATATCTTCCATTGAATTCGGAATAATTTTATAAAATTCTTTCGCATAAATCCCGGCTTTATTCCAAACAACAAGTTGTCTATCACCTAATGTTCTTGGAAAGAGAATTGGTGAAACCAAACGTGAATTACCTTCTTTTTTAACACCATACAAAATAATTGCTTTAGAATTCATTGTAAGCAAGATACAATCAAGCTGCTTGACAGTTTTTATAAATTTAACTTTTGGGAATTTTGGACCTGTATTATTATCGTGAATATAACCTTCAATATTACTTATTCTATAAAGTCTTGTTAGTTTATCTTTCCCTTTCTCAAGAATAGTAAAGAAAATATCCGGCGCTCGTAAATATTTGCCGCCCCATTTATCGCCTTCATAAATTCCATTGCCAAGTTTTTCATCATTTTCATCTTCGTAAACAGTGCCGGCTTCTTTTAGCTCTTTGTATGTAATCGGGTAAACTCTAAAATCATCATCTTTGGTGATTGCTTGTGCGTATTCGTTCAATAGTAAATTTTCGGTGTTCAACACTTCTTCAAATGGCTTTTTGAAAACAATAAATTTCACTTTGTGTGTTTCATCTATTTTTTTGTTAGGTACATCTAAAACAGTAATTATTGTATTTACATCTGCACTTGCAAAAGAGCGTTTTGCGTGGTTGTCAATTACAAAGTGAAGTCTTGAGTTTTCCAGAATAAATTGCTGCAGCCATTTACCATAGCCAACATCAAGCCACGAGTTGGAACAAATAAATGTAAGCACACCTTTTTCATTTAATAGCTTCAAGGATTTCAAATAAAAGAATGTATATAAATCTGATTTGCCATCAATTTTAATTTTCAGTTTGGTTTTCAGTTTATTTGTATAAAAGTAATCTGGATATTCTTCATAAATAGTTTTACGAAGCAGCTCTTTATATTCTGTTGGTGTGTGCTTACCATTCGGGTCAGATATTTGTTCTTGCCTTACATAAGGTGGATTTCCGATAATAATGTCGAATCCATTTTTATCATAGAATATTTCAGCAAATTCAATATTCCAAATAAGCGGATGTTCTTCTTTGAATGATTTAAGTTCTTCTTCAAGCAAAGATATTTCTTCTTTTATTTGTTCTTTCTTTTTTTCATCGAGTTCTAATTTCAATTCTGTTTTTTGAGATACATTACCAAAAATATCCTCAACCGGTTCATTGCCACTAAAAACTTTTAAGGTTTTCTTCTTTTCAAAAATTTGCTCTTGAATAATCTCTTTGAAGATGTCGTTTTCTTTTTTCTTAATTAAATCTGCATTTGCTCTATTGCTTCCGTAAAAGAAATCACTTTTTTCTTTTTTTAGTTCTGTAATTTTTCTTTTAATTGAACTTGAGATATTAGCGTGGCTATCTACCGGAAATATCTTATCACCAATTTTCTGAACAATAGAATCACCTCTGCGGATTTTGAATTCGAGGTTAGGCAATAACGGTTCAAAAGATTTGCTAAACTCATCTGGCATATCAATAAAAAGAGAAAGCCATAAGCGGAGCTGGCAAATCCAAACAGCCCAAGCTTTAACTTCAACACCGTAAAGAGAGCGACTGATAATTTCTTTTTTTCTTTCAAAAGCATTTTCGTTTTTTTCATTTGACAGCAATCGGATTGTTTCATCTAATACTTGTAACATTCCAACTGGAAAAGCTCCAGAACCAACAGCGGGATCTGCTATGGTAACATTTTTAAGCAAATTTAATATTTCAGTTTTTTCATTTTCATTAAGAATTTCTTCTGCAATATGCTCATTGTGTTTATCAAACAATAAGTGGTAAAGTTTTTTCTTTGAAACATTAGATGTTTTTTCAAGCCATTTTACAAGAGAAATACGGCATATAAAATCCACTTCAGTTCTTGGAGTATAAACAGCTCCATCTTCTTTATTAACAAGACGTTCGAATATAATTCCTAAAAATTCGGGATTTAATTCTAAGTCTTGATCATAAAGTGTGTTTTCTTCAATTGTAAAGTTGTATGAGAAAAGAAAATCCAAAAATTGTTCAATGTATTTATCCGGAATAGAAAGCTCTTTATCATCAATACCTATTTTTTCTTTGAATAATTCACCATTAAGATATGGAGCCATTTGTAAAGCAAGAGCAGTGCTTTCAGAAAATGGGGTTGTTCGATTAAAAACTTTTCTTCCCGGAGGACTATTTAGTGATTCAAAGAATAAAGGTCTTAACCATTCGGAATAAAATAAATTTTTACCGGAATATTTTTCTTTGTAT
>JARYLX010000260.1 GCA_029907415.1 Melioribacter sp. | reverse complement strand
AATTAAATTCTTTATAAGTTGGACTTTCTGGATTGTGACATGTTTTACAATATTTTTCAATTTCTTCATTGTCTTTCCAAACAACTAATCCATTCTTAACAGCTTCATTTCTATCTTTCATTATTTTTAGAGTTTTGTAAGCTGAACCTGGACCATGGCAGGTTTCACATTGAACACCATCTTCAATTTTAAATTTTGGTCCAAGCAATTTTTTATCTGCAACATCATAACCGCTTGCGTGACACTTCAAACATTTTGGATTTTCAACTGCTTTTACATCGCCAGATAGTTTATTTGCTTCGTCCGTTAAAAGTGTTTTGTATGCGTTAGCATGCTTGCTTTCCTGCCAGATTTTTAGCTGTTGTCCTTGTTTTTCTGTTTTATGGCAAGTACCGCAAACCTGAGTTCCTTCGTAACCGTATGGTTGCGAAAATATCTGTGTGGGAACTATTAAATAAGATACAATTGAAAATAGCACGAAGGTTATTAACTTCTTCAGCATTGTAAATTCCTCCTGAAATTAAATGAACATTTTATTTATTTGGAAAATAAGTCAATCTAAATTCATAGGCAATTAATTCTTTTTATTATCATTACTTTCTTCTTTTTTATTTTCTTCTGTTTTTGGATTTAGCTTTTCTTCAAGCCAAGATTTTAATTCTGGGTCATTATCAAGTTCGGAATCTATTATCACATCAGGGTTCAATCCATTCTTTTTTAATGTTGATGTAAAAAGAATAGTTGAGTTACTCAACTTTTTATAATCTCTTTTTCCCAATTGATATTCTTTCCATTCAAGCACAACTTTTCTAAAATGTTTTTCATGATGATGACGATAATTATGCAAAGTCATTTTTCCATCTATCCATGTTAAACTCATTGGATATTCATGCGGATGAAATATTACAAAGAACCAGTGCCAGACAAGAATTGCAAGTGTTGCTAAAATTGCTTCATAAAAATGAATTAATTCACTTACTTTAATTAACCACACTGGAGCCCAATTACCAACTACCGTAGGGAACCACAATATAAATCCGGTTAAGCCCATCACTACAGTTCCCCAAATCAATGCCCAATATTCTGCTTTTTCTGTGTAGTCATATTTATCATAAATTGGTTTCTGCTTTTTAATTCTGAGATAATAAAGAATAGTATCTCTTGCATCAATAATGTCATTGTATGTAGGAATTAAATTTTTAAGAACCTCTCTTCCTCTGGGAGTTGATATCAAATAAATAATATGATACAATCCAGTTCCAACTAAAATTATTGCGGCACCTCGATGAATATATTGTCGTGCTGTTTCTGTCATTCCAAATGTTCTTAAAAGTTCTGCCCACCAGCTTTGATTATATTTAAGAGCAAAACCAGTAATTGCAAGAGCAATAAAGGAAATTAATAACAGAAAATGCTGAACAACCTCGCTCTTTGTAAATCTTGGTATTGTAATCTCTCCTTCGATTCTTTTTTTCTTTTTTCTGATTTCATATATAAAAATCAGAAGATTATGTAATACCATTCCCCCTATAACTGAAATAATTAACCAGAAATAAATATTAGCTACAATATTTTCAATCTTTGCTGCTGTTTCATTTTCAGTTTTATGTGAATAACTCTGTGAAAAAACAGGGGTTGCATTCGTATGACACTTACTGCATGTATTTGTTACATTGGAAATATTAACTTTTGATTCCGGATGTTCTTTTGGCAATATCTTATGAACACCATGGCAATCTATACACATTGCTGCATCTTTATCGCCGCGCATTACTGCAAGACCATGATAACTATCCTGATATGATTTTGCCTGTCCTCCATTAATACCAAACCTCTCTGCAATCATTGGATTTTCATGACAAATCATACATGTCTTTTCTTGAATCTTTCTTGCTTCTTCTCTTTTATCCACAGTTGATAACGATTGAATACTATGCTCGCTATGACAATCATTGCAAACAGGTGATTCTCTAAATCCTTTCTTTGCTCTTATCCAGTGAATTGACTGTTGATAATCTTTTGTTTCTTCTGGATGACAACGACCGCATGTTTGAGGAATATTAAAAGCAGAAATTTTTGAACTTGGTTGTACTTTATTTTTTATATCATGTACACCATGACACATTGTACAGGTTGCTGCATCCATTCTCCCTTTTTGAACAAGAAATCCATGCACTGAATTTTTATAAGTTTTACCTGGTGAAGTAATTCCAATATCATATTTTTTTACAAGCTCGGGATTATCGTGACATTTAGCACATGTTGTAGCAAGATTTGTAGGATATACAGAACTTGATGGATGATTAACTTTCTTAATATCATGTGAGCCATGACAATCCCAACATTTTGCTGCATCATCAATACCTTCACTTAAAGCAATTCCATGGATGCTTTCACTGTGTTCTTTTGCAATTTCACTGTGACAAATATAACAGTCTGCTTTTTTTGTGGATTTAAGATTCTTAGGATGATCTTTCAAATTATTTGCAATAAAACTATGACAATCAGAACAATCTAAATTTTTATGTACAGATACTGGAAGCGTAAGTTTAACATCTACTTTTTTGTGACACCCTAAACAATTGCTTTTATCAGCTGAAATTGAATGATAAGCTATGGCAATTGGTTTGGCTTCGTGACATTTGGTGCAATATAACTTTGACTTAAGTGAATTTTCTTTAGGTGGTTTTTGAACTTCATGATTACCATGACATGTAACACAATTAGGTGCATTCTTTACTTTTAACCTATGATGAATATCCGAATTAACCGACTGAACTTTATCATCATGGCAATTTGCACAGTTTACTTTTTTTGCACCCTTCTCAATATGGTCTTCATTAACTACATCTTCATGGCAACCCTGACAATCAATTGCATCTTTATGAACTGATTTTGCAATTGAAACTTCATGACAATCTGAACAATTGAAATCCTGTGCATTATTTTTATTTAATCCAATAAATAAAATTGCAATAATTAGATAAATTAAATTTTCCCGAAAAAGAACCACTTAAATCTCCATATTTTCTTTATAAGAAAGCTTTTTAGTACAGCAAAAATTATGCGCAAACTAAATTTGTCAAAATACAATTAACTGATAATATTTTGACCTCACATTTTTATTTTTAAGAAAATATTACCAATAATAAGATAATGGACTTAGATATCCTTTCTAAATTTATTTAAATTCGTTCATTTTATCAAATTAATCTTTATTTCCTGAAAAATTCTCCAGTTATTATATACCAGTCCTTTTCTTCCAGATTTTCAAGTTGTCCCCAGTACATTTCTTCTTCCATTGGTGCTTCTTTCTTAACAATTTCTTTCATTTTGTTAATATATTTTTCAATTTCTTCCTGATAGAAAGTAACTGCGCTTTTCCCAATTTTTAACTGCTGAAGTTCCAAATCAAGTTTGTCTGCATCAATTATGCAAATCCAGTTTTTGCCATATGGTGTAAATTCAAGAGCTTCAAGATTTTCAGAAAGTTCATGATTAATTGATTTAACCAATCCACTAACAGGAGACAAAAATTGAATTGTTCTTTTGTTTTGCCTGATACTAAAAAGTGGTTGGCCCTTAGTTATAGTCATACCAAGATTTGGAAATTCAATGCTGTCAACTTTACCAATTAGTTTTTTTGCAAAGTCATCAATTCCTACTTTAACAGTTCCATCCTGACTTACCGAAGCCCAGCAGTGCCCTTCCGAAATAAATACTCCCCCAGGAATTGCAAATTCTCCTCGTCCAACTTTTTCTATTTCGGGAATATGAGCTATGTGAACTCTTGGTTTTAATTGTTTTTGAATTCTATCCTGTCGTTTGATTAAACATTTTTTAGTAAACTCAAGTAATTCATCTTCTGTAAATGGTTTTTGAACATAATCCATTGCACCAAGCTTCATACATTCAACTGCTGTTTCTACAGTTGCATATCCAGTAATTATAATTACATCAATATCGGGACGCAAATATTTTACAGATTTAGTTACTTCAACCCCATCCATTTCTGGCATTTTCACATCCAAAAGAATAAGCGATGGTAACCTATTCTTTACTTTTGTAATGGCATCAAAACCATCGGTAGCCATTTCTACATTATACCCCTCTCCACTTAGGAACTCGAATAAGAAGC
>JARYLX010000025.1 GCA_029907415.1 Melioribacter sp. | reverse complement strand
AAAATTATTCCAGAAGCACCAACTAATGCACCAGCGATAATTAATTCGTTATTTTGAAGAACAAATCCAGTAGCTGAAGCAGCAAGACCGGAATATGAATTAAGCAATGAAATTGCAACTGGCATGTCAGCACCGCCAATCGGAAGAACTAAAAGCACTCCAAGTAAAAGCGAAATTATTCCTATTGAAATAATTAACCATTGAAAAGAAGGATTCAAAACGAAATAAACTCCTCCAACAAATACTGCAATTAATAACAATGCATTCAATGGATGTTGCATTGGATAACGAACAACTTTTCCTGTAACCAAACCTTGTAACTTACCAAATGCAATTAAAGAACCTGTAAATGTCACAGCTCCAATTAACACACTTAATACAATAGTTATACTTGTTTGATAATCGTGAGTAAACTGAGGGAAATTAATTATTTTATAATATTCAGAAAAAGCAACAAGCATTGAAGCTCCTCCACCAAAACCATTCAGCAATCCAACCATTTGAGGCATACCTGTCATGGGAACTTTTAATGCCATCCATGTTCCTGCAAATGCACCAATTACAAATCCTAAAAGTATCCATTCATAAGTTAACACATGTTGGTCAAGCAAGGTAACAACAATTGCTATAAACATTCCTAAAGCAGCAAGGAAATTTCCTTTTCTTGCGGTTTTTGGTGATGCAAGAGATTTTATTCCGAAAATGAATAATATTGATGAAATTAAATAAGAAATCTCTATAAAAATTCTCATTTCTCAACTCACTTTTTTTGAACATTTTTAGCATTCTATCGGTAACTAAAAAGCCACCAACTACATTAATTGTTGCAAATATCATTGCTATCAAACCAAGTATTGTGCTTACTGTAAATTCATGTAAGCCTGCACTTAAAATAGCTCCAACTATTGTTATTCCAGAAATTGCATTAGAACCTGACATTAATGGCGTATGCAAAGTTGGTGGAACTTTTGTAATTAATTCAAAACCAACAAATATGGCAAGCACAAATACATAAATTAACATTAAAATTCCAACACCGTCCATAAATACCTCTTAATTATTTAATAAAACTTTTGTTCTCTCGTGAACTACAACTCCATCTTTAACAATTGTAGCTCCTCCAATAATTTCATCATCCATATTGTGAATAAAATTTCCATCTTTACTTGTATAATCAATCAAATTAAATAAATTTCTTGCATACATCTCGCTTGCGTGATAAGGAATTAGACTAGGTAAATTAGGTTCACCAATAATTGTAACATTATATTTATTTACTACTTTCCCTTTTTCACTAAGTTCACAATTCCCTCCAAACTCTACTGCCATATCAAGAATTACAGAACCGGGTCTCATATTTTTTACCATTTCTTCAGTTACGAGCACGGGAGCTTTCTTGCCCGGAATTAAAGCAGTTGTAATAACAATATCTGCTTCAGTTATATGTTTGAAAATTAGTTCTTTTTGTTTTCTTAAGAACTCTTCTGATTGTTCTTTTGCATATCCACCTGCATCCTGCATTGATTCATCGGTTGGCACTTCAATAAATTTTCCACCCAAACTTTGAACTTCTTCTTTTACTTGCGGACGAACATCTGACACTTCAACAACTGCACCCAATCTTTTTGCAGTACCAAGCGCAGAAAGTCCTGCAACCCCTGCTCCCATTATCACAACTTTAGCAGGCGAAATTGTTCCGGCTGCTGTCATCATCATCGGGAAAATTTTATGCAAATAATTTGCTGCCAATATAACACTTTTATAACCAGCTATATTTGCCTGAGAACTAAGTGCATCCATTCTTTGTGCAATCGTTGTTCTTGGAATTGCATCCATTGATATGACATTAATTCCAAGCTCAGCAGCCATTTTAGCAACATCAGGATAATGAAGCGAATAAAAAAATGAAATCAACAATGTCCCTCTTTTCATTAATTCTAACTCATGTTTCCCCTTTTCGGGATGCATTATTGGTCTCTGGACTTTTAATACAATATCTGCTTTTGAGTATAATTCAACTACATCTTCAACAATATTTACACCTGCATTCTTATACTTCTCATCAAGAAAACCTGCTTTGTTTCCCGCTCCAGATTCCAAATAAATTTCAAAACCTTTTTTTATTAACTTATTTGCCACATCAGGAATTAATGAAACCCTGTTTTCCCCAGTCATTATTTCTTTGGGAACTGCTATTTTCACTTCTTACCTCTTTTATTTTTTTAACTACGAAACTTAATAATATCTATTTTTAATACCAATACTTTCCTTTTCTTAATTTTTGATTAATAAAATTATTTTAGATAACTTATAAATTGATTGATTAATTCTTATCAAGCATAACATTTTTGTAAATTTGAATATACATTAATATATCTTACTTAATTCATTTGTTTTATAATTTTAGATAATACTAAAATTTTTCTTATTCAAAACGATTATTAATTAAAATAATTTCTGTTAATAAAAACAACATGTTAATTTTAAATAAACTTGCCACCTATATCATTGAAAAAAAATCTTTTATGTTAATTTTTATTAATAAAGTTTCCTCAAAGTATAATTTTTTTATTTTGATTCTACTCATTAGTACATATACCACTACATACTCACAAACATATAGATTTGAATACCTAACTTCTGATATTGGTCTCTCTCAAAATTCTGTTCTTTCAATTTATCAGGATAGCAGAAATTTTTTATGGTTTGGAACATACGACGGCTTAAACAGATATGATGGATATTCTTTCAAAGTTTACAAAATAGAAAAAGATAATCCTAAAAGCATTCAAGGGCAAACATTCAGGTCAATTGTTGAAGATAAAGATGGGAATTTATGGATTGCTTCAATAGGCGGAGGCTTAAACAGATACAACAGATTAACAGATGATTTCACAAATTTTAATCATAATGAAAATGATAAAAATTCTATAATATCAGACAGAGTTAGAACTTTATATATTGACAAGAAAAATCGACTTTGGATTGGGACAGAAATAGGATTATGCAGATATGATTTTCAAAAAAATATTTTTATTTCTTATAGAAATAAGATTAATCACAATCAATTTCCAAAATCAGATTATATTTTATCTATATGCGAAGATTCAGAAGGCAATCTCTGGCTTGGAACTCAAAATGGTTTAATTAAATTCAATCCTGAAACTAATCAATATAAATTTTATCACAGTCAGGCTAATAATCCTTTCAGTCTCTCAAGTAATTTTGTTGGAAAAATCTACATTGATAGAAACAACAATATGTGGCTTGGGACAAGTGAAGACCTGAATAAATATGATAGAGAAAATGACAGATTCATAAGGTATGTTAATCCTTTCACTATTAATACAAAAGATAAAACAATAACAGATATAATTCTTGATAGAGATGGGAATTTATGGATAACAACTTTATTTAACGGACTCCAAAAATTCAATCCTAAAACTTCAACTTTTTCCAATTATAAAAGAGACTTAATGAATCCCGAGACAATCGGCAGCAATATTTTATTTACAATATATGAAGATAAATCCGGTATAATTTGGATTGGGACTGAAGGCACAGGAGTCAACAAATTAAATAAAATGAGGTCACATGTTGCTTATTACAAAAATATTCCATTTAACAATGAGAGTTTAAGTAATGACAAAGTTTATTCAATTATTGAAGACAAATCTGGTATAATATGGATTGGCACTTTTGGAGGAGGATTGAATCGTTTTGACCCCAATTCTAAACAAAAAAAATTCATAAGATATAATTTAGACCCTAACAATAGTAACTCATTGGTTGACGATAGAATACGCACTCTCTGCGAAGATAATGAAGGTAATTTGTGGATAGGCACTGAATATGGATTGTCAAAATTTAATGCCCGTACAAATAAATTTACAAATTATATTAGTGATGGCAGTAAAGGAAAGCTGAGCAACAATATTATCTTTTCAATCTATCAAATTAAATCTGGAGAAATATTAATTGGAACTTACGGTGGTGGTTTAAATATTTATGATAAAAAGACCAATTCATTTATAAGTTATGAATATAGTCCAGATAATCCTAAAAGTATAAGCAGCAACAACATCTGGTGCATATTCCAAGATAGCAAAGGGAACATCTGGATTGGAACCGATGACCAAGGATTAAATTTATTTGACATCAAGAAGAAAGAATTTTATCGTATAAAAAATCACCCACAAAACCCATCAAGTCTCAGCAGTAATAAAGTACTTAACATAATGGAAGATAGTAAAGGAAATCTCTGGATAGGTACAATTCAGGGATTAAATAAGATGATTGTTGAAAATAACGATTATAGAAATCCAAAATTTATTAATTATACTGTTGAAGATGGATTGCCTGATAATAACATTCAAGCAGTACTCGAAGATGACAAAGGAAATTTATGGATTAGCACTAATAAAGGAATTTCAAAATTTAATCCTGATAAAATTACCTTTACAAATTTTGATATAAGCGATGGATTCCAGAGTAACGAATTTTTTGTTAGAGCAGCTGCAAAAAGAAAAAAAACTGGTGAGATGATTTTCGGTGGTAATCAAGGATTTAATATTTTTCATCCAGATAGTATTAAAGAAGACAAACACATTCCAGATGTATTGATTACTGATTTTCTAATAATGAATAATCCAGTTAAAATAGGTGAAAAAATAAATGATGAAGTTGTTCTCAAAAAAAATATTACTGAAACAAAAGAGATAATTATTTCTTATAAAACCAACTTTGTTACATTCAACTTTGCTGCTTTGCACTTTGCTAAGCCTGAAAAGAATACTTTTGCTTATATGCTGCAAGGATTTGAATCAAACTGGAATTATGTAGGTAATATACATTCTGCAAGTTATAACTACTTGCCTCCCGGTAAATACATTTTCAGAGTTAAAGCAGCAAACCCAAACGGCTACTGGAATGAAAATGGTGCAAGTTTGGTGCTTACTGTAACTCCACCATTTTATCAAACATTTGTTTTTAGATTATTTATGCTCTTTGGAATTGGCTTGTTTATATATGGAATTTACAATCTTAAGGTTAGAGGAATTAAAAAACACCAACAAGAATTAGAACGATTAATTCAAGAGAAAACGGAATTAAATGAAAGATTAATGCAAGAAATAGAAGAAAGAAAAAAAATTGAACAAGAACTTATAACAGCAAAGGAAAAAGCTGAAAGCTCTGAAAGACTCAAATCTGAATTTTTAGCTCAAATGTCACATGAAATTCGTTCCCCCATTCATTCCATATTAAATTTTTCAGAATTAATAAAAGAGCAATTAGGAAGTACTGATAATGAAATTATCAAAGAAAGTTTTGATTCGATAGAACGAGCTGGTGATAGAATTGTTAGAACTATTGACTTAATTCTTAACATGTCCGAACTTCAAACTGGAACTTATGAATGTATTTACAAAGAAATTAATATTAATGAAAAAATATTGAAGCACTTATACCCTGAATATTTATACAAAGCAAAAAAGAAAAATTTAGAATTCACATGGAATATTCAGGAAGAAAATCTAAATGTTATTGCTGATGAATATTCAGTCACACAAATTTTTGTTAATCTAATTGATAATGCAATTAAATACACTCATAAGGGAAAAGTCGAAATAACTTCTTATCTTACTAATGATAAAAGAGCTGCTGTTAAAGTCTCTGATACAGGGATTGGAATTTCAGAAGAATTTTTGCCAAATCTATTCACAGCTTTTCATCAGGAACAACGAGGTTATACGAGAGAATTTGAGGGTAATGGTTTAGGTTTAGCTTTAGTAAAAAAATATTGTGAATTAAATAATGCAGAAATTTTTGTTGAAAGTAAGAAAGGAACAGGTTCTACATTTACAGTTATCTTTAATAACACAATAAAAAAAGCTGCAATCAATAACTGATGCAGCTTTTAAAATTATCATGAATATTTTTAAGATAAGGTTTCGTAAACACTAACGTATTTTCTATTATTTTTCTTTCTTTCAAATTTTACATAACCATCTATTAAAGCAAACAAAGTATGGTCGCCGCCTAATCCCACATTTCTGCCTGGATGAAAATTTGTTCCTTTTTGACGAACCAGAACAGAACCAGCAGTTACTCTTTCGCCGCCAAAAGTTTTAACACCAAGATATTGCGGATTACTATCTCTACCATTTCGGGATGAACCTTGACCTTTTTTATGAGCCATAATAAACCTCCAATTTCTAAGCTATCTTTGTAATTTCTATTCTTGTTAATTGTTGTCTATGACCTCTTTTACGTTTGTAAGAGATTCTTCTTTTCTTTTTGAAAACAATAATTTTTTCATCTTTAAGATGTTCTAATACTTTTGCGTGAACTTTTACATCACTCAAATATGGAGTGCCAATTTTTACTTTATCATCTTGATCTAATAAAAGAACACTATCAAAGACAATTTCAGAATTTGGTTCTGCATTTAATTTTGGCACATAGTATTTATTATTCTCTCTTACAATAAACTGTTGTCCTGCTATATTCACAACAGCAAACATTATTCCTCCAATTTTTCAAAATTTGAGTTGTAAATATATGGAATGAATTACCATTATGTCAATAAAGTTGTATAGCGAAAATAATTTTAATAGAGTATAGCTTATTTCTAATTTTTAGAAAAAGATTGATTCCAATCAACTTGATAGATCTTTCATTTATAATTTATTTCAACAAAATCTTTCAAATAAAAAGGGATGATTTCTCATCCCTTTCATTCGTGTGGGCAGAGACGGAATCCATGTCAGCCTTTGGCTGACCTGTCAGCCTTTGGCTGAGAACCGCCGACACAAGGATTTTCTTCAACAAAAAAGGGATGATTTCTCATCCCTTTCATCTGTGTGGGCAGAGACGGAATCGAACCGCCGACACAAGGATTTTCAGTCCTTTGCTCTACCGACTGAGCTATCTGCCCAACCACTTCAAAATTTGTGGCACAAATCTATAGAAAAATGAAAATAATTTCAAAGTATTTTTTGACACTTTAAGAAAATTGAAAAGGATTTTTCTAATATTCACAAAATTTATAAGTAAGTAATCAATCTAACTAATAATGAGATGAATTTAATCTCTATTACTTCTAATAAAATATTCAGTCTGCTCATCAAGTAATGTAAGTTGAGCTTCAATATTCTTCAGTTCATATTTTTTCATGTTCAATCTATATTTTTCATCGATCTTTCCATTTTTTAATCTATCTAAAATCATGTTGTAATACTTTTCATCAATCTCAGCTGAAATAAATTGTCTTTTAAGAACTTTACAAATTTCTATTTCTGCACCGCTACCTCCAAAAAGAATTAAAACAATATCGTTTGGCATTGTACAAGATTTAATTAACATCTCAGAAAGTTTTTGAGGAATCTGGCATGCATGGAATGTTTTTTCTTTGCTTACATTTTTAACTAAATCGAAGTAAAACCAATCATAAGGCATTCTCCCTTTCGAACCATTGGCTATATTTTGTAATATTCTTTTATCCGTTGGATTTTTATAAGGAACGGCTACATTATCTTTGTAAAATTTATTATTCTTTGTTTTTCGGCAATGCAATATACTTCTGTGAGCAGTTGTAAAGCGTTTAGGAGTGTGACCAACATTTGTATTGTATACCCAAACGTAATCAGAAACTTCGTAACATACACTATCCAAATATTTTACTCGTAAATATGCATTTTGTTTTGGATAATTAATTAAAAACATGTTCCCTGTATCTTTTAATACTCTCAATGATTCTTTAGCTAACTCAATATACCATTCAATATATTCATCAAAATTCTTTGTATAAGATTTATCGCCATATTTTATGCCAACATTATAATCAGGATCTCCAAAAACCATGTCTACGCTTTTATCCGGCAATTCTTTCAGAAGCTGCATTATATCCATCAAAAATACCTTGTTTAGATATTTATCTATTTTATTTGATTCACTACCCATTTTTACTTCACCATGTACTAAAATCATCCAGATCTTTTAACAAGATTGTATTGAGCGCACTTCAATAATTTTATTGATGCCATATTATTTTCATCTTCAAAAGTATAATTATATAATTTAAGTATTGAATTACCTTCTTCTATTTTCCTTAAAACATAACAACAATTAATTTGTTTAATATCAAGTTTATTTTCTTCTTTTAACACAGAATAATATTTGAAAGGGTGAAATATTTGATAAGCAGCAAAGTTTTCCGGAAATCCATTCTTACCCTCAAATATTGTTATGACACCATTCAACTCCATCGTTAAATCAATTTCCATTTGTAAATTTTCACTAATTATCTCTTCATCACCTACATAATAATGTAAACTCATTTTAGTTCGCCTCGCATTATATACCTTTGGACTTGCTACAATATCTTCGTAAAGAAAATCATGAATTATTCTTTGGTTACTAGCTACAGATAATATATTTGATTCACTTGTATCAAATTCATTTAGAATACTCTTGCGATATCTCCATTTTTAAATATTATTACCATTAATCTCTTCAAAATCATGAAAACCATTTCTTATACCCTTAACAAACTTATGCCTTCCATTTCCAAGATGCAAAATAAAATAATCTTCATCTATTAATATCTGCGGAAATTTTGAAGTATCATCAAGCTTGGTTGCATCAAAAGGATTCCCGAAATTAAATTTTTTACACACGTCTTTTACTAAATCGTTGTCAAAAACATAATTATTCCGTCTCTGGCATATCTTAAAAATTTCTGTAATAACTTCTTGTTTATTTCCCATTTTTAATCTCTATATAAATTTAATTAACTGGTATTAAAAATTAAATATTTATTAATATAATTATTCTTCTCACATCACCAGTGCCATAATTGCTTTCTGAACATGCAATCTATTTTCAGCTTCGTCAAATACAATTGAGTTTGGTGAATCAATTACTTCGTCTACTACTTCTTCGCCTCGATGAGCTGGCAAACAATGCATGAATAAATAATCATCTTTAGCATGTTTAACCAATTCTAAATTCACTTGAAACTTTTGGAATACTTTTTTTCTTTCTTCAGCCTCTTTTTCTTGTCCCATACTTGCCCACACATCTGTGTAAACAACATCTGCATTTTTTACTGCTTCAACTGGGTCATTAACAATTTCAACTTTGCTTCCCATATATTTTGCAGTTTCAATTGCATGCTCAACAATTTCTTTCTTTGGTTCAAATCCTTTTGGAGATGCAATTGATATATCAATCCCAACTTTGGAACAACCATTAAGCAAGCTATTAGCTACATTATTTCCATCGCCGATATAAGCTAATTTTAATCCCTTCAACTTTCTTTTCTTTTCTAAGATTGTAAATAAATCTGTTAATACCTGACATGGATGCAATAAGTCAGTTAGCCCATTAATTACTGGGATCGTTGCATATTTTGCCAAATCAACTACATCTTGATGAGAAAATGTTCGAATCATAATTCCATTTAAATATCTCGAAAGAACTTTTGCAGTATCGTGAATATTTTCACTTCTTCCAAGTTGTAAATCGTTCTGATTAAAATACATTCCATGACCCCCAAGTTGATAAATACCTGTCTCAAATGAGATTCTTGTTCTTGTAGATGGTTTTGAAAATATCATCCCCAGAGTTTTTCCTTTTAGAAGCTGGTGTTCTTCTCCCATATAAAGTTTTTCTTTTAATGTTTTTGCAACATCAAATATTTCATAAATTTCTTCTAAGGAAAGCTCTGCAATTGAAATTAAATCTTTCCCTTTCATGTTTACAGCCATTTTAACACCTTTTGTTTTGTAGAATAATTATTATATAAAAAATTTTTTCGTGTTTTTAATCTTATTAAAAAGTTATAATAAATACTTCTTAATTTCTATTTAATAATTTTATATTCATTGTATAAGAAACGATAATAATTTTGTCAACCGAAAAGATCAGCTTTTAGCAAAAAATATATCTTTGACTTAGATTTAGCTACAGGAAACCTCAGAATAATAATTAAAATTACTTTTTTGAAATCTCCTCTAAATAAAATTTCCTCCAACTAAATTTTAATACTGAAATTTTTTGAAATATTTTTAATAATTCACAAACGAAAATAATACCAAAAATTATTCTAATACAATTCGAGTTCCGCAATTTTCTTTTTCAATTTCTTCCTCGTTAGTGATTATTGCTTCTTTCCCACCGCCTTCAATAAATTCAATTGCGGCTAAGATTTTAGGTCCCATACTTCCTGGAGGGAATTCGCCCATTTCGTAATATCTTTTTGCTTCTTCAACTGTAATTTTATCTAATGCTAATTGATTAGGTTTTTTATAATTAAGATAAACTTTTGGGACATCGGTGATTATATAAAATCTATCCGCTGAAATTTCTTTAGCTAAAAATGCAGAAGCAAGGTCTTTATCTATAACAGCTTCAATTGCTTCGAGATATCTGGTATCCTTATGCCAGTAGACTGGGATTCCACCACCACCAACTGCAATAACTATGTGACCTTTTTTCACCATATCTTTTATTACTCTTTTATTCATAATATCTATTGGTTTTGGAGATGGAACAACTCTTCTCCACCCTCTTCTTGCCGGGTCTTCTTTAAATATCCAACCATTTGTTTTTGACAATAGTTCTGCTTCTTCTTTCAAATAAAATCTGCCAATTGGTTTTGAAGGATTTTGAAATGCCGGGTCATTAATATCAATTAGCACTTGAGTTATAATTGCTAAAACATTTCTTCGAAGATTTGTTTTACTTAATGCATTTCTCATCTGTCGTTCAATCATGTAGCCAATTCCGCCTTGAGAATCTGCTACACAAATATCGAGAGGCATTTTAGGAATGTTATATAAATTAAAACCTGCTTCGTTGCGAAGTAAAATATTTCCTACTTGAGGACCATTGCCGTGTGTTATTACAAGATTATAACCGAGTTTGAGTAATCCAATTAACTTTTCACAAGTTCTTAAAGTATGTTCTTCTTGCTGCTCAATTGTACCAGCTTCGTTGCTTCTTAAGAGTGCATTGCCTCCTAAAGCAACAACAGCAATTTTTTTCATAAAAGACCTTTTAATTTCAGAACTGATTCTAATGTATTTTCTCCAATTTCCTGCAGTTCATACATCACACGCGTTGAAGGTTTGTTAATCTTCAATATTCTTCCAAGGTCAATTGGTGTACCGATAACAACAGAATCGCAGTCCGTTCTATTAATTGTTTCTTCCAAATCTTTAATTTGTTGTTCTCCATATCCCATTGCCGGAAGTAATTTACCTATGTTAGGATATTTTTTATAAGTATCAGAAATTGATTTTACTGTATATGGCCGTGGGTCAACAATTTCTTTTGCTTTAAGTCTTTGAGCAATTACTGTTCCAGCCCCATATTTCATCTCACCGTGTGTTAATGTAGGTCCATCTTCAACTATCAAAACTCGTTTACCTGTTATTAATTCCGGTTTATCAACTGTAATTGGTGAATTAGCTTCTATAACAATTGCATTTGGATTTACGAGATGAATATTATTCCTTACAGTTTCAATTCCTTCTTTTGTTGCAGAATCAATTTTATTAATAATTACTGCATCTGCTACTCTTAAACAGGTATTGCCTGGATAATAATGTAACTCATGTCCGGGGCGGTGAGGGTCTGTAACAGTAAAAATCAAATCAGATTTATAAAAAGGCATATCATTATTGCCGCCATCCCATAAAATTACATCTGCTTCTTTTTCAGCTTCTCTCAAAATTGCTTCGTAATCAACTCCAGCATAAATTACACCGCCTCTTGCAATGTGAGGTTCATATTCTTCTCGTTCTTCAATTGTACAATTATATTTGTCTAGGTCAGAATAATCAGCAAATCTTTGAACTTTTTGTTTTACTAAATCGCCATACGGCATTGGATGACGAACTGCAACAACTTTTTTTCCTGCCTGTGTTAATATCTTAACAATTTTTCTTGATGTTTGAGATTTGCCGCATCCTGTTCGAACAGCTAAGACCGAAATTACTGGTTTAGAACTTTTCAGCATTGTTTCAGAAGTTCCCATTAATCTAAATGATGCTCCTGCCGCATTTACAATTGATGCTTTAGTCATTACATAATCAAAAGGAACATCAGAATAGGCAAATACTACTTCATTTACATTAAACATTTTTATTAAATCAACAAGTTGTGATTCTTCATAAATTTTAATTCCATCTGGATAAAGTTTACCTGCTAATTCTGCTGGATAAATTCTTCCATCAATATTTGGAATTTGAGTTGCTGTAAATGCCACAACATTATAATCTTCATTATCTCTGAAATAAACATTAAAATTATGAAAATCTCTGCCGGCAGCACCCATAATTATTACATTTTTGCGTTTCATAAAATTCTCCTGTAATATTAGACTATAAGTTTTATAGTATCATCCCATTAGGATTTATTTTTAATTTGTGTAATTCGTGTCTAAAACTATATTATCTCTTATAGTTTGTTTAAAAATAATTTATTGTCATATCAAACAAGTAAAAATGCTCTAAAATTTACTTAAAATGAGATTCTTCATTCCGCTTCGCTCCATTCAGAATGACATATTCGATATTATGCAAAAAGTCAGCTTCGGAATTTGGTTTTAATTTCACTCTATTTTTTAGAAAATTTTTAAATTTTTCAACATCTGTTAATATCCGTGTAATCCGCGCGCCTAAATTATTATTTAATACATTCATAGAAAATCCATGCTTATAATTTGAACACTTCATCACATAATTTTTTTAAAACACATTATCTCTTTCATCAACAGTAAATATTATTTGAGTCTAAATTGTGAGTCAATATCATAAAATTTGTATGTTATTCAACAGTTACACTTTTAGCTAAATTTCTTGGCTGGTCAACATTAAGACCTTTTTTAACTGCAATATGATAAGCAAGCAACTGCAGAGGAATTACACTAAGTATCGGTTGCAACATATCAATTGTTTTAGGAACTTTTATAACATGGTCAACCATTTTATCTATATGATTATCTTCTTCATTTACAATAGCAAGAATTCTACCTTTTCGTGCTTTTACTTCTTGAATATTACTTAATACTTTTTCATAAACACTATCCTTTATTGCTAAAAATACAACAGGCATATTTTCATCAATTAAAGCAATGGGACCATGTTTCATCTCTGCGGCTGGATAACCTTCTGCATGTATGTAAGAAATTTCTTTTAACTTAAGAGCACCTTCAAGTGCAACCGGGAAGTGATAACCTCTTCCTAAATAAAGAAAATTTCTACAATCTGCATATTTATCAGCAATTTCTTTAATGTATTCATTTTGTTTTAAAATTCTTTCAACCTTAGAAGGAAGGCTTTGCATTTCTTTAATAACTTCCTGGCCTTCAAGCAAATTCAAACTTTTTCTTCGAGCAAGTAATAAAGTAATTAATGAAAGTACCACTAATTGAGAAGTAAAAGCTTTAGTAGAAGCAACTCCAATTTCTGGGCCGGCATGAATATAAACGCCTGCATCACTTTCCCGTGCAATAGAACTTCCAACAACATTACAAATTCCAAGACAGAGAGCCCCTTTCTTTTTTGCTTCACGAAGTGAGGCAAGCGTATCGGCAGTTTCTCCGCTCTGTGAAATAAAAATTAATGTATCATTAGAATTTATTACTGGTTTTCTATATCGAAATTCAGAAGCATATTCAACTTCTACTGGAATTCCTGCATACTGTTCTAACATATATTCACCAACCAAACCAGCATGCCAGGAAGTGCCACAAGCAGAAATAATTATTCTATCAGAATTGGCTATTCTTTCTTCATATCCTTGCAATCCTCCTAATTTTGAAATACCCTCTTCATAAACCAATCTTCCTCTCATAGAATTATAAATTGATTCAGGTTGTTCCATAATTTCTTTGAGCATATAATGAGGATAACCACCTTTTGTAATTTCATCTACACTTAAGTCAACTTCATGAATTTCTTTAATGATTTCTTCATCATGAATATTTTTTGCATGAAAATGGTCTTTATAAACTTCAGCAATCTCACCGTCTTCTAAATAAACAACTTGACTTGTATAAGTAATTAGTGCATTAACATCTGATGCCACAAAATTTTCATTTTTACCTACTCCAATTACTAATGGTGAGCCTTTGCGAGCAACTACAATTTTATCCGGTTCATTTTTATATATTACTGCAATTCCATAAGTACCCTCAACTTCATTTAGAGCATATCGAACAGCTTGAAATAAATTATTCTTTAATTTCAGATAGTGGTCAATTAAATGAGCTAAAACTTCGGTATCTGTTTCGCTGACAAATTGATAGCCTTCGTTTAATAAACCTTTTTTTAGAGAAGCATAATTTTCAATAATTCCGTTATGGATAACAAACAAAGTTTTATCATTGTTCATATGAGGATGAGCATTTTCAATACTTGGTTCACCATGCGTTGCCCAACGAGTATGACCGATACCAAGATTTGCAAAAATTTTTTCGTTATATAATAATTTTTCGAGGTCTGCTACTTTACCCTTAGTTTTAACAACTTTGCAATCTGTTTCGTTAATTATACCAATGCCAGCAGAATCATACCCGCGATATTCTAGTCTTTTTAAACCTTCCAAAAGAATTGGAACGCAATTTTTGTTGCCAATATAGCCAACAATACCACACATAGTGACTCCTAATTTTAATTAATAAAAAAATTGATGAAGAAATAAAAAACTAATGATCAGGGCAAGGGCGTAATAGTAGCAATTTTGACTTGATGGATTCCCTCTTTTTGTTACAATTATAATTTTGCTTTTTCATAATAACTTTTTAATCTCACAGCAAATTTCTAAAAAAGAAAATGCATTATCAACTAATTTCTTTTATGACAAGATTACTTATTAAAGGTTCACAATAAAATTGAGAAATTTTTCCCATGCCTATTCTTAACCAATTTTTAGATTTATTGTAATAAATATAAAATTGGACCCATACAAAATCTAATTTTAATATTACTCATCAATCAAAAAATAATTTTTGTTATCAAGCAATATTTTTCTTTCTCAAAAATTTTGTCAACATAAACATTTAATGCAAATTGTTCAAAAGAGATGATTTTATGGAAATTATAACTAATAAGAAATTTATTTTTACTCAACAAATTACTACACTCCGCAAAATTGAATGTTTTTAAATGTAATAGTATATTTGCTGCGCAAATTTTGATTATTTGCTCATAAAAATATTGCCATTGTAAACTTGCGCCCGTAGCTCAATTGGATAGAGCATCTGACTACGGATCAGAAGGTTGAGGGTTCGAATCCTTCCGGGCGTACTAAATGAAAATTCCTCTCTCAATCACTAAATTTCAAATCATAAAAAATTCATAAAATCGCAGATTATATAATTGTTACAATTTTATAAAATCTTTTTATAACAATTTCAAGAATCATCTACCTGCAAAAAATTATAACAAAAACTAACTTCAGATAAAATTATTTTTTTAAATTTTTCAATTCTTCAGCTTTTAATTTTTTTCCCTCAATAATTACAGAAACAACAAAAATGATTATAAAGGCAATAGCCAAGAATAAAGCTGCAAAATCAAGAAGAGTATAAATTTCATTTTCAATTAAAAATTCATAAGCACCAAAGAAATAAATAATTGTGTTGAGTAATATTATTATAACTCTAACTTCTGTTGGGCCAAAACCATAATAAGAAATTTTAAAAATACCATAAACATAAGTTCTTATATAAACAAGAATTGACATCAACAAATAACCAACTAGAGCAAACATAACAAAATCAAATCTTGCATAAGGTGAAAGTCCAGCACCAATAGCAATTGAAATTATACTTAATGAATCCAATGTATGGTCAATGAAAAAACCGTATTTAGGCTTCGTAATATTTCTATAGCGAGCTAAGTTGCCATCTAAACTATCACCAAACCAATTAACAACTAATCCCAAATTTGCCAGCCAGAGATATAATTCATCATAAACAGTTAAATAATAACTCAACCCCGTAATTAATGAACCTATTAAGCCAATTATAGTAAGTATATCGGGAGTAACAAATTTTGGCATTCTTTGAACTAACCAATTAATTGCAGGTCGTTCTAATGGACCAAGAAGAATATCATTAATACGAATATGTGAATCCATTAATTAACCTTTTGATATTTAGTTTTAATTTCTTTCCAAACTTAATAAAATATATTAAACAAATAAAAATTTTTTATCCAAACCATTACTGTCATAAAAATCAATTCTACTAATAAAAATTTTTTCCCATTTTTTTATGAAAAACTATTTACAAAACAAAAAAATATTTCTAACTTGCAAACGAAATTTCTAAAACAATACTTATGAATTTTGACGAATCCAGAAATCCAGTTAATCTTATAAGCAAAAAAAAGAAAAGCCTTCACCCCGCC
>JARYLX010000259.1 GCA_029907415.1 Melioribacter sp. | reverse complement strand
TTATAAAACTGAGGAGCTTTTGTAATAATATTTACAATACCGCCTGTAGCACCAGAACCGTAAATAGAAGAAGATGCTCCTTTAATGACTTCAATTCGATCGATATCATTTAAATCAATCAATGATAATCTTGCAGCAATATCGGTTGATGTAACAATTCTATTTCCATCAATAAGAGTAACAACATTTTCGCGGTTGAGTCCGCGAATGCTCACTTCGGTTCCCCAGATGCCATCGCGTATAAGTGAAATTCCAGGTTTTTCTTTTAGAATATCCGATAGAGATTGAAATGGTTTGTTTTGAATTTCTTCTTTTCCAATTAGCAATTCAGAGTAAGGAGAATTGCGAAGATATTTGTCGGTTCTATTGGTGCTTACAATTACTTCATCGAGTTCAATTGGTGATGGTTCTAAAATGAAATCTTTCGTAATAGAAGCGGAATCAATCTTAATATTTACTGTAATAGGTTTATAACCGAGCCTGGAAATTTTTATAGTATAATATCCTTTCGGTATTTCTTTAATTGTGTAGCTGCCATCATTGTTTGTATATGCCATGTAATTGTAATTAATAAAAACTATAGCCCCCTGAATGGGGTTCCCGTTTTTGGAATCTGTTACCTTTCCTTTAAGGATTAATGTTTGTCCCGTTGTATTGATTATTATTAATAATGAGAACAGCAAGAAAAATTTAATCTTCATAGTATCACCTTGAAATGAATTTCATTCTTAATTTATTTTTTTAATTAATAATTTACTAAACTCAGAATTAATTCATTGTTAATCATCTTAGAAATTTTGAGGTCCATAATAACACATTTCTGCTCTGCTGTAGCATAAATTTGTTCCCCAACTTTTATTTGAGCATTCAAAGTTATAACTCCATGCTTAAGATTATCAAATTTCATTATACCCGTTGGTGAATCAAATAATTTTAGTTGCTTTTTATAATTTATAAATGTTGAAATAACAACTGGATAGAAACCATTTTCGAACACTCTCTTAGAATCACATATACTCGAAAAAAGTTTTGTTCTCAAATCCTCAAGCCAGCGGATATAAACAGTATTGTTAACATGACATGCAATTTTTATATCATAAGTATTTATCGACAAGGGGATTTCAATTAAAAGAGACTTAATTTTATCTAATTGCGATTCTTTATCGTTTTGCATTTCTTTTCCCCCATGCAGTAAATCCTTTATTTTATTTTGTGTTAATTATTTTTATTCCACAATAATTCCTGATTAAAACACTTTCTAAGTTTGTTAATGATATTTTTCCTCTTGTGTGTGGTTTGTTGTATTTAATTTTATATAGTTTATCCATCACATCAAAGTCTTTAGAATTAAAATCGGCAATCAATAATTTTCCATTGGGAGAATGAATGCGAATAATTTCATTTAAACATAAGAACGGATTATTAAGCTCGTGAAATGTATTGATACATATAATATTTTTAACAGAGTTATCCTTGAAAGGAATTTTTTCAAGATTAAATTTGATATAGTTTACTTTATTGAGATACTCTTTTGTAATTCTGTTTTCGCTTTCATATTTGAAATCATAATTATAATCACCAGTAATAACATTGTATCCCATTCTTGATAATTTAGATGCTGCTCTGCCTGTTCCTGTAGCAATATCAAGCACAAAATATTCGGCTGAAAATTTTGTTGCATTAATCAACTCAAAATATTCTTCCATTAAATCATAGCCCCACTCACTTAGAATAAAATCATTTTCATTTTTTGGAATAGATTTATAATTAATCATCAATACCCCAATAAGTATATTATCAGTCCAATTGTTAATCCAAAGAATAGATTAAAAGTTTTTATAAGCAAAGAATCTTTGACTGAGTAAGATAGCATAGGCAGCATACCGTGACCATCTTGAACAATCGAACTGGTGAATAGAACTGAGAAGGGAATTAATCCTTTTGCAAAAAGCATTACAAAAATTAAATGGGGACCGGATTCTGGAATAATTCCTATTAGTGCACTAAGCAGCAAAATCCAAATAGTATATTCAGCAGTAATGTTTTTGAGGTCTACAAAGCTCATTGCATATTCTATGATTAACAATGCACCGAAGGTCCAAAGAAATACTTTTATGAGATGTCCTTTAATAATGTGTGACCAGATATGGTCCTTAAAATAATGTTTGTAACCTTTTTTTTCCGGATGATATTGTTTGAACTCACAATCAGTACAAGTTTTTATGTTGAATTTTTGTATGAGGTAATCGGTTAAATACCCGGCAATAATTCCAAGCAGAAAAAGAATTGCAAACATAATCAGTGCTGTTTTGGGAAACATAGCAAGCATAATAAATTGTTCATCACCTGCAGTTGAAATCATTAATCCAGTCAATGCACCGAAACTAATCATTCCATGAATATAAAGAGAAACACCAGCAAAAGAACCAAGACAACCTGGCGCAGCGCCAAGCAGAGAAGCAACAATATACTGTTTCCACTTTTTGCCGCTTTTGAGTATTAATTCTAATCTACCTTTTGTTTTAACATTTATATAATCAACAGCAACCATCATAATTAGAACAAAGAGTGTAATTCTAAATGATTCATTAAAAACATGAAATAAAATTTCCATTGGAATTACTCTTATTAATATTACTAAACCTATTAGATTCAAAAATTTAATTAAGGTAACAAAATTGCTGCAGCAACAACAGTTGTCCATAAACCATTTTTATCACCTTCGGCAGTTTGAGTAATGTTAAATGTTTTTACAATTTTACCGGACATCTTAAAAACTTGTTCACGCTCATTCCAATTGGTTTCAGAGTCGAATTCTACTCCAAGTGTTGTGGCAAGCATTTGAGCAGCTAAATCTTCTGCATAATCGCCGGCAATTTTTTCCTTTACGCCAAATGAATGATATTCAGATAGATAACCATAGTGATGGCCATCTGCAGGGATTGCCACACCAATTGATGCTGCTATTAATCGATTTGGTTCGTTTGTAGAGTTTCTTGCCATAACTGTAAAGGTAATTTGTCCGGCTTTTATTTCTTTTAGCCCCTGTTGTTTAGAAATTATCTTGCAACCTGGAGGATAAATGCTGCTGACATTTATCAAATTACATTTCTCAATCCCGGCTTTTCTAAGAGCTAATTCAAAAGAGCTAAGATAATCTTTGTGTCTACCGACACCTTTTGTAAAAAATATTTTTGTTGGAACGTACATTTTTACTCCTCTTTATTTTGACAGGTAACTGGTAACTGCTTCCTTAACTTTTATCGTTCCTTTAATCCGTCAACGATTTTAATGCCTGCTCTTTTAAGAACTTCCTCAGCTCTATCACCAACATGTCCAGTGAGCAAGACTTCAACACCTTTACTTATTATTAATTCTGCTGCTTTAGGACCAGCTCCGCTTTGCATTTGCTCACCTAAATTTGATATTGCTTCAAACTTCATAGTTTTGGGGTCAATAATTAAAAAATATTGGCAGCGTCCAAACTGTTCACTTAAAAGCGCATCCATAGAGCCGCCTGTTGATGTAACTGCAATTTTTGCAGTTTTATGGGATTTTGTTTCATTTAACTTAATTACTCCTGTTAGTTAATTGATATTTCAATTTGTAATTCGAGCTGCTGCCAAATTGTTTTAATCTCTTTGCGAATTCTTTCATTAGTATCTACAGCATTTTCTTTATTAATAAGAGCGTTTACAAATTCAATATCAAAAGGAATTGACCCGATAATAGGTATATTTTCACTATTGGCGTATTTAATTATTTGTGAAGTTATGTTTTCATTTAAATCATATTTGTTTATTATGATTCCTGCATGGATTTTAAATGCAGTTAAAAGCTGGACAAACCGCTTCAGATCATGAATCACTGATACAGTCGGTTCAGTAACAATAACGGCATAATCTGCTGAAGCAATACTTGCATTTACAGGACATCCAACTCCAAGCGGTCCATCAACAATAATCCATTCAATTTCAGATGAAATATTTTTAAGTGCTTTTCGTTTTATTTCACTTACAAGTTTGCCGGAATTTCCTTCGCCTGGTAAAAGTTTTGCATAATAAAATTTGGATTTATCCGGCAATTCGCATTCAAAGTAGTATCCTGATTTTTTAGTATTGAATTCGATAGCTCCCTAAGGGCAAATTCTAAAACATAAACCACACCCTTCG